>DASWMR010000330.1:0-10207 GCA_036399635.1 Actinoplanes sp.
CGCCGGCTCGTCGACGAGCCCGACGGCGTCGCGCAGGCCGACCGCGAGCATGTGGCGGGCTGCCCGGTGTGCCTAGCCGGGCTGGCCGCGGCCCAGCAGGATGCGGCGCTCACCGGCGCGGCGCTGAGCGTCGAGCTGACCCCGGATGTGGACGCGGGCTGGACCCGCCTATCGGGTGCGGTCACAGCTGCGGCTGATAAAGCGCCAAATTCCGTACAATATCTTGGCTTGGCTCGTCGGTGGCGGATCGCACTGCGCAGCCCGGTGGTCGCCGTTGTCGGCGTCGTTGCATTGCTGGCCGGAGCCGGCGCCGCGGCCGCCACCAACTGGCTGCCTATTTTCCGCGCCGAGCAGATCGCACCGGTCACCGCTCCCCTCGCCGATCTGGGGAAGCTGCCCGACCTGTCGGCCTTCGGCGAGCTCGAGGTTACCGCTGAGGTGAAGATTCGCCAGGTGGCCGACGCGGCCGCCGCGGAGCAGGCCTCGGGACTGTCCGTCCCGCGGGTGGGTGCCTTGCCGAAGGGGGTCACCGGCGAACCGCGGTACAGCGTCGGCGGCCGGGCGACTGCGGTGTTCACCTACTCGGCCGCGAAGGCCGCGCAGTCCGCCGCGGCAGCCGGACAGACTCTTACGCCACCCCCGGCCGGCCTCGACGGCAGCCAGTTCCGGCTGACCGCCGGCCCGGGCGTCGCGGCGGTGTGGTCGCAGGACCGTCCCGCGCCCGCCTTGATCGTGGGCCGCGCGGTCGCACCCACCGCGTACTCCTCGGGGGTGGCCTTCGAGACGGCCCGCGACTATCTGTTGTCACTGCCGATCCTGCCGGCCGGTGTCGCCTCGCAGCTGCGCTCCTTCTCGGCCGACGGGACGACGTTGCCGCTGTTCATGGCGACCGAGGAACTGACGAGTCACCCGGCCGACGTGCACGGGGCCCGGGCCACCGTGTTCGCCTCCCGCGACGAGGTGCTGGCCGGGGTGGTCTGGGTGGACGACGGGGTGGTCACCGGGGTGGCCGGCTCGCTGAGCGACGACGAGGTGCTGGCCGTCGCCCGGGGGCTGCGGTGGGACCGGTGACCGGGCCTGCTCTCGACGCCGCGCGGCAGCTCGTCGCCGATCTGCCGCCGGCACCCGCGGTGTGGTGCTCCGAGCTGCGCAAGCGCTACCGCCGGCAGACCGCGGTCGACGGCGTCTCGTTCACCGTCAGCCGCGGCGAGGTGCTCGGCCTGCTCGGGCCCAACGGGGCCGGCAAGACCTCAGTCATCAAGATCCTGCTCGGCCTGGTCCGACCGGACGCCGGCGAGGTGCTGCTGCTCGGCCGCCCGGCCGGCGATCCGCGGGCCCGGGCCCGCGTCGGCTACCTGCCGGAGCTCTTCCGCTATCAGCCGTGGCTCACCGCCGCCGAGGTGCTGGCCCTGCACGTGCGGCTCGCCGGCGCCACGGTGCCCGCGCCCGAACGGCGCGAGTGTCTGGCCACCGTCGGCCTCGCCGACCGCGCCGGTGACCGGGTGGGCGGCTTCTCCAAGGGCATGCAGCAGCGGCTCGGGCTCGCCGTCGCCCTGGTGGCCCGGCCGGAGCTGGTGGTTCTCGACGAACCGACCAGCGCTCTGGACCCGCTCGGCCGGGCCGACGTGCGGGACCTGCTGCTGGCCCTGCGCGAGCGCGGGGTCGCCGTACTCCTGAACTCGCACCTCATCGGCGAGGTGGAGCGGATCTGCGACCGGGTCGTCATCCTCGACAAGGGCCGGGTCGCCGCGGCCGGCACCCTGCCGGAACTGCTCGGCCGGCGCGAACTGCGGCTGCGGCTCGACGGCGTGGACGCGGCAGCCGAGGCCCGGCTGGCGGCGGCCGGCCACCTCACCCACAGCGGTACGGCCTACACCGTCGAACTGACCGCCGACCCGTCGGCGGACACGGGTCCCGAGCTGGCGGCCGATCTGGTCGGCCTGGGCGTCCGGGTGCACGCCGTCGAGACCACCCGGATCAGCCTCGAGGAACGACTCCTCGGCATCCTTCGAGGGGAAGACTCATGACCGTCCTCACCATCGCCGCCCTCACGCTGCGCGAGGCGGCCCGCCGCCGGGTGCTGCGCTCGCTCGCCGTGCTGACGTTCGTGCTGCTGGGCCTGAGCGCCTGGGGCTTCGCCCGGCTGGACGCCGAGTTCGGCGGGCTCACCAGCGGGGAGGCCCGATTGGCCGCCTCGATGGTGCTCAACCTGGTGATGTTCGGCCTTAGCCTGATCGCCGCACTGGGCACCGCGTTCCTCGCCGGCCCCACGGTGGCCGGCGAGATTGAGTCGGGGATCGCGCTGTCCCTGCTGGCGCGCCCGGTCCGCCGCTTCGACGTGCTGCTCGGCAAATGGCTCGGGCTGGCCGTCTTCGGCAGCCTGTTCGTGTCGGCGGCCGGGCTCGCCCAGTTCCTGGTCGTCCGGGTCACCGTCGGCTATTGGCCGCCGCAGCCGGCGACCGGCCTGGCCCTGCTCGCCGCCCAGACGGTCGCGCTGCTCAGCCTCGGCCTGCTGCTGTCCACCGCGGTCTCGCCGATGGCGTCGGGCATCGTGGCGGTCGGCCTGTTCGGTGCCACCTGGATTGCCGGGGTGGTCGGCTCGGTGGGCGAGGAGCTCGGGAACGACAGCGTGGCACAGGTCGGTACGGTCTCTCGGATGCTGCTGCCCACCGACGGGCTGTGGCGCGGGGCGATGCACGCCTTCCAGGACCCGGCCGTACTGGGAATGCTCGGGACCAAGCTCAACGCCCACCCGTTCCTCAGCAACGTCGGCCTCACCGCCGGCTACCTCGCCTGGACCGCCCTGTGGGTCGCCATCGTTCTCGGGCTCACCGCGCTAGCGTTCCGGCGGCGAGACCTGTAGGCCGAAGTAGTCGGGAGCGTCGGCAGAAAGGCGCGCCGGCTGAGCGTGATGCCGTACCGGCTCGGATACCGGTTCGGGCAGGGCTACCACTTCGGCCGCCCGACGCTCGCCGAAGATATATTCACGGTTTTCGTTGTCGTCGCCTGCCGGCCGCATCTACATAGGTGGCTTCGCCGGGTGGTCCCCGCCCGGGAAGGCTGGCGGCCGAGCCCCCAGTTCACCGCTGCCTTCGGAATCCGTCCCCACTTCGGGACGTCACTCTGTCGTGACGCCCCCATCCGGAAGGTCTTTCATGTCTGAAACGGCTCTGCCGACCGCGGCTCGCTCTCGCCGCCGTCGTCGCATCACCGTCATCTCCGCGATCTCGGCCGGCGTCCTCGCCGCCGGCACGCTCGGCGTCGTCAGCCAACTCGGCGCGTCCGCCGCGGAAAGCAGCCCGGTCGGTTACGCCAGCCTCAACGGCGGCACCCCCGGCGGCGCCAGCACCACCGTCACCGTGACCACCGCCGCCGCGCTGACCTCCGCCATCAGCTCGAGCACCTCACAGACGGTCAAAGTCTCCGGCCTCATCTCGATCTCCGGCATGCTCAAGGTCGCCTCGAACAAAACCATCATCGGCGTCGGCTCCGCCTCCGGCATCACCGGCGGCGGCCTCACCCTCTCCGGCGTCAAGAACGTCATCATCCGCAACCTGGTGTTCAAGAACGCCAACGACGACTCGATCAACGTCGAATCCGGCACCACCAACGTCTGGATCGACCACAACGACCTCTCCAACGGCTACGACGGCCTGATCGACATCAAGCGCGGCTCCGACTACGTCACCGTGTCCTGGAACCACCTGCACGACCACGACAAGTCGATGCTGCTCGGCCACGACGACGCCAACAGCTCCCAGGACACCGGCCACCTGCGCGTCACCTACGTGCACAACTGGTTCGACGGCACCAACCAGCGCCACCCCCGGGTCCGCTTCGGCAACCCGGTACACGTACTGAACAACTACTACAACGACATCGGCTCCTACGGCGTCGGCTCCGCGATGGGCGCCGGCGTCTACGTCGAGCGCAACTACTTCGAAAACGTGGCCAACCCGACCATCACCACAGTCGCCGAGTCCGACCCCGGCAACATCAAGATCCTCAACAACTACAAGGTCAACTCGGGCACCGAACAGGTCCGCAACGGCGCCAGCGTCGCCGCGATCCCCTACACCTACACCCCCGAGGCCAACAACACCGTCAAGGCCACCGTCACGGCCGGCGCCGGCACCGGCAAGATCTGACCAACCCGACAGCCGTACGCCGGTTCGCCCGCACTCTGGGCGGGCCGGCGTACTGTCTTCTGCCCCGGCGACCGACCCGCCACTGACCTGCACCGAGCCTGCAATCAGCAAATCCAGCTCGCCTCGATGCATCCAACCGAAGAGAAGGGCCACAGCTGATCTGAACCTCACGAAGGGCCCGACCGAAGTGACTGTCTCCCCCCGCCGCGCCCTTGCTCCTCGCCGTGCCGGCATTCTCGCCGCCGCGGTCCTGCTCAGCCTGAGTCTGCCGGCCGCCCCGGCATCGGCAGCCGGCTCGGCAGCCGCCAAGCCGACCGCGAAGCCCGCCGCGAAGCCGACCGCCAAGCCTGCTGCCAAGCTGACCGCCAAGCCGACCACGAAGCCCGTCGCCAAGCCGAGCTTGAAGCCCGTCGCGACGGCGACCGCCGTCCCGACGCTGGCCACCCGGCTGGCCGCGGTGCAGGCCGCCAAGTCGATCAACTACTACCCGGCCACCGCCGGGTGGACCAAGATGTGGACCACCTTCGACTCCGTTCAGATCGACGCGGACCTCGCGAAGGCGGCGGCACTCGGCGCCACCAACGTGCGCGCCCTGATCTTCCCGGAGACGTTCGGCTATCCGGCGCCGAAGGCCGAGTACCGCGACAAGCTCGCCCGGTTCGTCGACCTGGCCGCCGCGCGCGGCATGACCGTCAAGTTCACCCTCTTCGACTGGTGGGGCGGCTACGCCGACGTGGCCGGCAGCCGCGCCTGGGCCACCGCGATCCTCCAGCCGTACGCGACCGACCCGCGGGTGATCGCGGTCGAGCTGCAGAACGAGCTCGACCCGGCCAACGCGAGCGCGATGGCGTGGGCCAAGGCGGTCCTTCCGGCCGTACGCTCCGCGGTCCCCACCATCCCACTGACCGTCTCGACCAGCGGCACGGCGGGCATCGCCGGGCTGGCGAAGATCAAGGCCGCGCTGTCGCTCGACTACTTCGACTTCCACTTCTACGGCAACTCGGAGCGTTCCCTCGCCACGATCCGCCAGGCGCAGGCCGCGGTCGCCCCAGGCCCGATGGTGATCGGCGAGACCGGCCTGAACACCCTGCAGAACACCGAGGGCGAGCAGGCCGCGTTCCTGGCCCGGGTGTTCCAGGCAGCAGCCGCCGCCGGCGTCCGGTCGGTGGCGCCGTGGACGCTTACCGACTTCGCCGCCGGCGCTATCCCGGCGTCGAACGTCGCGAAGCTGCCCGCCCAGTACAGCTACGGCCTCTTCCGCACCGACGGCACGGCCAAGCCGGCAGCGGCCGTGGTCAAGGCGTCCTTCACCGGTACGGCGTTGCCGGCCGGCCTGATGGACAACGGTTTCGAGGCGGCCGCCGGGCAGACGCCGTGGCGCGCGTACCTCACCGAGCTCGGCCTGGCCGTCAAGACCCAGACCGCGGCCCGCACCGGCACCTGGTCGATCCGGTTCACCAACACCGGCAAGCAGGCGTCCGGCTCGCCCGCCTACCGGGTCGCCCCGATCACCCCGGTGCAGGCCGGCCAGAAGTGGCACGCCGAGGTGTGGGCGCGCGGCGCCGCCGCGACCGGCACCACCCAGATCGCCCTGAGCTGGTTCGCGGTGGACGACACCTGGCTGGGCGGCGCGTCGTCGGCGGCACTGCGGTCCGGCACCACCAACTGGACCAAGCTGAGCGTCGACGAGGTGGCCCCGGCCGGCGCGGCCAGCCTGCAGATCCACCTCAAGTCGGGTGCGAACACCGGCAGCGTGTGGTTCGACGACGTGGCGACCAGCCCTGCTCTCTGACGCCGGCAGCGCATATCGGTGCAGGGGAAGTCACCTTCCCCTGCACCGAATCTGTTTCGGGCGGCTACCCCGGCGGGCGCCGGGCGAGAATCTCCTCCACCGCAGTGCACAACGCGGCCGCGAGCCGGGGCAGCGGCCGGCCGGCGGCGCCGTCCGGTCGGTACGTGATGCCGCAGAACGCCTCGCGAAGATGGCCGAGCTCGCGGTCGTCCGCGGTGAGCCGGGGGGTCACGGCGTTGCCACGCTCGTCGGTGGCGTCCCGGCTCATCCCGCCGAGCACGATCAGGTCGTCGAGCACCGGCTGGTACCGGCCGTCGCAGACCACGACGGTGTCCGGCAGCCGGCCGAGCCGGTGCAGCTGATCGATCTTGCGCAGCAGGCCCCGGCCGGGGATCGGCCGCCGGTCCTGCTCCGCGAACGCGTCCGCGACGTCCTCGGCACGCACCGGGCCGGGCCGGGGGTACGGGAAGTCCGGGACGTCGATGTCCTCGGCCGAGATGTGCAGGACGATCGCGGCGGCCGCGGCGATCCGGTGCGGCGCCGCAGCCGGGATCAGGTCGACGAGGTCGGCTCCGGTCTCCAGCGAACGCAGGTTCCGCAGGTCGCTCACCGCCTCGACCCGGCAGCGGCCGCGCAGCGCCGCGGCCAGGCCGGCCAGGACGGCGACGCTGTGCTCGTCGTTACGGGCCGTGCACAGGAACAGCACGGTCGGCTCGGTCATGACGCGGATCCGTCGGCGGTATGCACCCAAAGCAGGCCGGATGTCCGCGGCCGGCCCCGGTTCCACGCGTGCAGGTTGGCCAGGGCGTGCGGCGACGGCAGACCCTGGCTGCCGTCGGACGGGATGAACAGCCGTGGCGGGTTGTCCTGTGCCTTGCCGATCGCCTGCCGCAGGGCCGGGTCGGCCGCCGGCCCGGCGAGGTCGAGCTGCCGGAGCGCCGCGTCCAGGTCGGCCGCGTGCCGGCGCCGGTGGAACCGCCGCAGCAGCGCGTTCGCCGCCGCCTGCCGGTACTGGGCCGAGGGCGCGCCGCCCGCGGCCGCCGCCTCGGCCGCGGCGATCAGCTGATCGATGCCGGCGTCCAGGTCGGCGCGGGCGTGGGTGAGCTGCCAGCGGCGCACCAGGAAGTCGCCGCGCAGACCGGCGAGCACCCCGGGCGGGCCGGTCGCCGGTTCGGGCGCCCGGGTGAGCAGCTCGATCGCGACCGTCGCGACCTCCAGCGCCTCGTCCAGGAAGGCGTCGGCGTCGTCGGAGGCACCGGCGTCCCGGCCGAGGTCCGCCCGCAACGCGAGCGCGTCCAGGAGGTTCGCGAGCCGCCCGGCGAGATCCACCGGTCCGGCGTGCGGCAGCCGCACCGACTGCCGGCCGCACGCGACGGCTGCGTCCACGTCGGCGGCGACACGGTCGCGCCGGTATCTCTCCTGCAGCCGCCGGCCGAGCATCGAGTGGTCCTCGCCGGTCAGTGACGGGTCCTGCAGCACGTCGCCGCCGAGCCGGAGCACCTCGTCCAGGTGTACCGGGTCCCCGGTGCGCCGGAACATGGCCAGCCGGGCGTACCGCAACGGGCCGGCAAGCTCCTCCAGGCCCGCGTCCCGGCTGTGCTCCGCAAGGTCCTCGAGATCGCGGACGGACTCGCCGTGCCGCATCCGCTCGACGAGCAGCCGGGCGTGCGTCGCGGCCGCCTCGGCCCGGTCGGCGTCCGGCACGATGGCCATGTCCCGCTCGCTCGCGGCCAGTGCGTCGTCCAGGTCGGAGGGCCGACCGGTCGCCTGGTACCGCCGCGCCCACCCGGCGGCGATCCGGTGCCAGCACTGATGTTCCAGGCGCGCGGGCAGGTCAGGGGTGCGGGCGGCATGCTGGGCCCGGACGAGCGCCGCGTCGAGCGCGGCCGGATCGTCCCCGATGAGCGCCGCGGTCAGCTCCCGCAGCGCCGACCGCAGCTCGGCCTCGGGCGAGACCAACCGGGCGACGGTGAGGGCGAGCGCCCGCACCGGCTCCGGCACGTCCTGCGAGACACCGGCCGCCAGCACCTGCATCGGCCAGTCCAGGTCGAGCAGGATGGCCGGGTCGCGATCGCGCAGCGCCTCGTGGTGACAGGTCATGTACATCGCCAGCAGCGCGGCGGCGGTGGCGTCGGCGAGCGGGAGCGCCTCGGCCTGTGCCCGCGTCACGCCGTCCAGCAGCAGGCGGTCGTCGTGGTGCTCGGCGAAATCCACGACCGCCTGCCATAGCCGGTCGGTCATGATCCACCTGCCATCCCGCAGCGTTCGGCGCCCGGGCCACGGGCCCCCGGCTCGCCCGATGGCGCAGGGTGAGGCACGGATGACGTCGAGGTCATCTTTCCGGAAACGTCACGATCCGCAAGCGGCTACTGACAACAACGACCCGGTCGTACGCCGTTCCGGTGTCGCCGAGCACAGCAGACGCGCTCAGCCCGCCCGCACCTCGAGATCGGCGAACCGGACCTCGGCGCCCGACTCGCCGGTTCGGGTGGCACCCAGCACGACACGTCCGTTCGCCACACCGGGGTCCGCGGCGGCGGCCTGCAGCACGACCGCCCCGTCGACGGCGACCGCGACATGCTGATTCTCGATCGCGATGGACAGCTCGTGCCGGGTGCCCGGCTGCAGGGCGGCCGACTCCGTCTGGCTGACCGAGGTCAGCAGGGCGACGGCGCGCCGGTCCAGGGTCAGCTGATCGCCGCATGCCGTCAGGTGGTAGTCCCGGTCGGCGGTGTAGCGAAACCAGACCATGGCACAGGAACCGGCCGCGGCCAGGGTCACGTCGACGGTGATCGTCTGGTTGCCGGCGAAGGTGTCGCGCGGTCCGGGGCACTGGTAGGTGGCGGCACCCTTGGTGCGCACGTGGAGCTCGCCGCGTTCGAAGGTGCAGCTGCCGGACTCGTCGGTGATCTCCGGGAAGCGGCCCGGTGCCTGGAGCGGATCGGCGAACGGTCGCTCCTGGGTGTCGAGCGTCGCGGGCCGCCGGGCGCTCAGCGGTGCCGGCGACGGCGGTCCCGCAGTCGGCCGCGCCCGGTCGTCGCCGGCACGGGCATAGCCGACCGCGATCCCGGCCGCCGCCACGACCAGCAGGCCGGCCAGCGCATAGACCAGCCGCCGGACCACCCCGCCGCGGAAGACGGTCGCCGGCGGGCGCCGGACGGCACCGGACCAGCCGGCATGGGAGCGGCGCGGTGCGGGGACCCGGGCCGGGCCGTCGCCGGCCTGCTCCGGGCCGGCGGCGAGGAACTGCTCCATCAGCTCGCGGGCGTCGAACCGCCCGGCCGGTCGCGCCTCCCCGGGATGAGCGGCGGCGGGCACGCTCGCGGTGAGCAGTTCCTGCAGCAACTCGTTCGCGGCGGGTCGGTCCTGCGGGTCCTTCGCCAGCGCGCGGCCGACCAGGTCGGTCAGCTGCTCCGGCAGGCCGGCCAGATCTGGCGGCATGGTGAGGATCCGGGCCGCGGTGGCCATCGGGGCATCACCACCGAACGGGATGCGACCGGTGCCGGCGTACGCCACGACGGCGCCCCAGGCGAAGATGTCGGCGGCCGGAGTGAGCGGGCCCAGGGTGGAGTCGAGCCGCTCGGGGGCCATGTAGGCCACGGTGCCGACCACCTGATCGGTCCGGGTGTGCTGGCTGGTCACCTCGAGGGCGCGCGCGATACCGAAATCGATCACCTTCGGCAGGCCGAGCGAGAGCAGGACGTTCGTCGGCTTCAGGTCGCGGTGGATGACGCCGGCGCGGTGGATCGCGGTCAACGCCGCGGCCACCCCGATCGCCACGCTGTGCAGATCACCCGGCGACATCGGGCCGCGCTCGGTCACCACCTCGCGCAGACTGGGCCCGTCGACGTACTCCACCACGAGATAGGGCGTTTCGTGGTCGGGATCGGCGTCCAGCACAGCGGCGGTGCAGAACGACGGCACCTGCCGGACGCGATTGACCTCGCTGCGGAAGCGGGCCCGGAACTCCTCCTGATCGGCATATTCCGGACGGATGGCCTTCACCGCCACATGCTGGCCGGCCGGATCGCGGCCCAGGAACACGGTCCCCATGCCGCCCTCGCCCAGCCGAGCGATCAACTGATAGTCGCCGAGCCGGCGCGGGTCACCGGGCCGCAGGGGGCGACTGGCCATGTGGAGGGCTCCCAGATAGTCAAAAGCCACGGCAACACCCCACGTCCGCGGAGCGGACGTAGTATGCCGCGTCGATGGCCTGGCAGGGTGCCAATAACCGAAGAACTTGCCAATTCGGCCGTCAACCGGCACA
>DASWMR010000331.1:0-12079 GCA_036399635.1 Actinoplanes sp.
GCCCCCCCGCGACCACGACCAGCAGAAGGGCGAGGGCGACGCCCACCTTCCAGCGAGTACGCATCACGTACCCAACGGGAAGCTCGGCGCGTACACCGCGGGGACCTCGGCCTCGGCGTCCGTCGCCGGACGGTCCGAGGAGATCGGGTCGTTGACGTTCAGGTCGCCGACCGCGAACTGGATCATCATGTCGCTGTCCTCGTGCACGAGGTTGTGGCAGTGCATCATGTAGCGCCCGCCGTCGTTGCCGTCGCCGGTGGTGAACTGCATGAGCACCGATGCGGTCTCGTTCTCGCCGAGGTAGAAGACGTCCTTGCCGCCGCCCTCCCACGGGTGCGCCTTGCCGTCCTTGGTGCTGTTGCGCCCGATGATCTGGCCGTCGATCAGGTGGATGTGCACCGGGTGGAACCAGCCACCCGACTCGTTGACCAGGTCCCAGATCTCCACGTCGTACGGCTTGGGGTTGCCCAGCACGCGCTGGAAGTTGCTCGTCTCGACGTCGTGCCAGGTCTCGCCGTTGACCGTCCAGAGACCGTGCTTGCGCTCGACGACCAGCCGGCGCCGGGCCTTGGCCATGCTCGGGGTGAGCTTGTTGACCTCGATCGCACCGCGGTTGGAATACGGCTGCGGGCCCAGGTCGAGCGTCGTCGGGATGACGTAGGTGTCCGGCGTACCGGAGTCCGCGACCACCTCGAACTGCATGATCTTGCCGGTGTTGGCGAAGTCGACGTTGTTCTTGTTGCTCAGGTTGCGCAGTTCGATCTTCGTGCCGACCTTGTACTTGCGGAAGTCGATCAGCACCTCGTAGCGCTCGGCGGCGCCGTGCCGCCAGGAACCCACCTGGGCCACCTTGGGCGTCATGCCGCCGTCGGTCCCCACGATGTAGACCGGGTCGCCGTTGCTGAGCGTGAACCGGTACGACCGGGAGATCGAGGCACCCAGCACCCGGAACCGGTAGACCCGCGGCTTGACCTTCATCTTCGGCCACGGCACGCCGTTGACCATGATGATGTCGCCCATCACGCCGGCGTTGTCCTCGTCGTCGAAGGCCGGTGAGCCGTTCGAGTTGAAGGCGATGTCGCTGACGATCAGGGGCACGTCGAACTCACCCTGCGGCAGCTGCGCCTGCTCGTACGGGTCGTGCAGGTGGTACTGGGCGGCCAGGCCGGAGTACACGTTCTCCGCGGTCTCGCCGTGGTTGTGATCGTGGTACCAGAGCGTGCGGGCCTGCTGCCAGTTCGGGTACTTGTAGGCCTTGCAGCAGCCGGGCGGGGTCTGGTCGTTGGCGTACCCGTCGTACTGCGGCAACGACGCCGACCCGTGCAGGTGGGTGACCGTGTTGAAGGGCTGCTTGTGCAGCGGGTTGACGGTCAGCTTGTTGGCGATCCGCAGCTCGGTGCGGGTGCCCTGCGCTACCTTGATAGTCGGGCCCGGGAAGATCCCGTTGAACCCGGCGATCGTCGTGGTCAGGCCGGGCAGGATGTTCGCCTGGCCGAATTTCTGGGTGAGCCGGTAATGCTGCCACGGGCCCTGCTCGTCGACGCCCTCCGCAACCGGCTTCAGGATCGGCGGGCGACGGAACATCGAGGTGTACGGGGTCGGCATGTTCTTCGACGACAACCCGCTCGACTTCGCCATCACCTCGCCGCCCGCGGTTGCCACGATCAGTCCGCCGCCGCCGATCGCCAGTGCGCCCTTCAGCAGATTTCGCCGGCCAATTCTTCCGCCTGCCATAGAACTCCCCGTTCGTCGGTGTGTGACGGCAGACACTAGGAATGCGCTCTGAAGTCGACCTGTGGAAAACCTGAGATTGCTGGACCGGCTGCCGATCAATCGCTCGGAGAAGCCTGAGGAGGCGTGATGCGGGTACGCGTACTGGGGCAACTGGCGGTCACCGACCAGGACGGCAACGAGCTGCCGGCCAGCGAGCTACCCCGTCGCGCCCGTCAGGTGCTCGCGGTCCTGGCCGCCCGGCACGGCCGCATCCAGTCCAAGGACGCGCTCGCCGACGCGGTCTGGGGCGACGAGCTTCCGGGCAACCACGTGGCCGCGCTCGAGCACTACGTCTCGGTGATCCGGCGCCGGTTCCAACCGAACGACTCGTCCGCGACCTGGTTCATCGTCACCCGCAGCGGCGGCTACCTCTTCGACACCGGCCGGGCCGAGCTCGACCTGGCCGAACTGCGCGCTCGGATCCGCGCCCTGGACGCGCTGCCACCGGGCAGCCCGGAACGGCTCGAGCAGCACCACCAGATCCTCGAGCTGGCCCAGGAGCTGCCCTTCCCGGAGGACCCATACGCCGACTGGGCCACCTCGGCCCGCAACGAGGTGCAGGTCGCCGCGGTGACCGCCCGGCTCGAACTGTCCGCCGCCGCGCTCCCCCGGGACCCGGCGAAGTCGCTGCGCCTGGCCCAGGAGGCGATCGAGCTCAACCCGTTCCTGGAGCCCGCCTACCGGGCGGCGATGGCGGCCGCGGTGGCGATGGACCGGGCCGACGACGCCCTCCGCCTCTTCGAACGGTGTCGCAAGGTGCTGGACGACGAGCTCGGTGTGTCCCCGTCGGCAGAGCTCGCCCGGATGCACCGCGAGATCCTGACCAACCGGCAGTCCGCGCCCCCCGACCCAGCTCCAACCCCGCCCCCCACTCGGGCACCGGCGCCGGTGATGCCGGTCCACCGGCCGCAGACGCCGGAACGTTTCCTCGGCCGGGGTACCGAGCTGTTGATCGTGCTGGAACCGGATCAGCCGCAGGTCATGCACATCGTCGGGCCGGAAGGGGCCGGCAAGTCGGCGTTCCTGGCCGAGGTCGCCCGGCACCTGGTCGGCCAGGTCGGCATCGGGCACGGCGGCTCCTCGATCGCCGTGCACCGGCTGTCCTGGCTGCGGACCGCGCTGGTCCAGCTGAACGCCACCCCGGAGATCCTGGCCGTGGTCGACGACGCCGACCCGTCCCGGCCGCTGGGCCGCGACGAGCTGGCCCTGATCGGCGGCCTGTTCGCCGGGCCGGCGACGGTCATCCTGGCGGTCGACGACGCCGCCGATCTCGACGCGGCCAGCGTCGCGGAGCTGGCCTGGCTGTCCCGGCACTGCCCGGCGCTGCGGATCCTGCTCACCTACTGCTATCCGTCGCAGATCAACTCGCGGCCGCTGGCCGGCCTCGGCACGCCGGTGGTGCTGCGGTTGGAGCCGCTGACCGCGGACGACCTGTCCTCGTTGGGCGACGAGACCGTGGCCGATCGCACCGGTGGCATCCCGGCCCTGGTCGCGGTCGCCGGGCAGCCCGGCGAGATGGCCCTGGCGGTGGCCATGCAGACCGCCCGCGGCCGTACCCGGTGGATGCCCGAGCCGGCCTGGGACGTGCTGCGCTATTGCGCGGCCCTCGGGTCGCTCTCCGCGATCCAACTGACCACGCTCACCGCCCGGCCGCTGACCGAGGTGCTGACCGCCATCGACCAGCTACTGCACGCGCATCTGCTGATCGAGACCGAAGACGGACTGGTCGACCACCGCAGCTCGCTGATTCGCGACGCGGTGGCCGACCAGGTGTCCGGTGCTGCCGGCCGGGCGCTGCGCGCCCGGCTGGCGTCGGCGGTCAGTTCGTAACGTTCACCGGAATTGCCAGCTGTCGGCCGCCCGTCGAGGTGGCCAGGCTGATCGTGGTGATCGGGCCGGGCACCGGACCGGTCACCCGGATGCTGAACGCCCCGGTCGCGTCGACCGCCACCGGCGCGCCGATGACCCGCCCGGTGAGCGTGGTACCCAGCACCGCGACCACCCGCTGCCCGGCGAGCAGCGTGGTGTTGCCGGAGATCCGCCACTCGTTGTTGTTGGTGCGGTAGCGGACGGCCAGCCCGGTGAACGCGTCCGTGGTCGGCCGGACCGTGGTGCGAGCGGTCGCCACCCCCGCCGCGTTACGCACGGTCAGCTCGAGCACGACCGGGCTGTTGTCGTAGACGTAGGCCGCGTTCGGGCCGGGCGTCGCCGGCAGCGCCTGCGCCGGGTAGGTGAAGGTCGGCTTCGAGGTGGTCGCCCCGGTCAGCGTCACCGCCGGGCCGGAGACCTGCCGCCACGAGTACGTCTCGGCGGCCGTCGACCGGGTGCCGTCCAGGGTGACCGCCCGGCCGCGGACCACAGTCTGGTCCACCCCGGCGTCGGCCCGCGGAACGGTCACGGCGACCACGGTGACCCGGACGGTGACCGGTGTCGAAGTGCCGCCCGGCCCGGTCACGGCCAGCGTGAAGGTGTAGCTGCCGGCGGTGGCCGGCACGAAGGTCGCCGTCGGGCTCGTCCGGCCGGTCAAGGTCACCGTCGGGCCGCCGGTCTGGTTCCAGGCGTACGCGTCGATCGCGCCGGTCGATCCGGCGGCGTCCAGCCGGACGGTCTGGCCGACGACCGCCGGGGTGTCCGCAGTGGCCGCGGCCACCGGAGCGGCCGGCAACAGCGAGCCACCAGTGCCGATCAGCGAGACGCTGCCCGATCCGCCGGCCGCCGACGTCACGGTGATCACGGCGGGCGGTGCGGCGACGCCGGTGAACAGCGCGCCGGTGAGCGGGCCGAAGCCGGTGGCGGTGAGCGCCGGTCCGGCGGCGTCGCTGGAGGTCGCCCGCACGCTCAGCGTCTGGGCGAGGGCGTCGTAGGTGGCGTCGGTCACCCGCACCACGTCGACGAGGGCGCGGGACTTCACGGTCGCTGGCCGGTCGCCCGGGTTGGTCACCTGGATCCTGGTGCCCGGCGGGATCGGTCCGGTGATCGGGAAGCGACCGTAGTAGCGCCCGGTGCCGTCGCCGCGCAGCCGGGTGGTGCGGAAGCCGAGCGCCGGGTCGCCGACGATGTCGATCGCCTGGCCGGTCTCGCTCGACGCGAAGACGTCGATCACGCCCTTGCCGTCCGTTCCCAGCGTGTACGTCGCCTGGTCGATGTCGACGCCGGCGTTCACCGCGTAGCGTCCCTGGACGCTGAACAGATCGGTGAACCCGACCTGGGCCAGCACGGCGCCGGTGACCGGGTCGAGACGCTCGACCCGGACGAAGTTGGTGTTGTAGGGGCTGCCGACCACCTTGTGGTCGATGCCCGGGTTGCCCGCGTAACCGGCCGGCGCGGCGGGCGCGACCGCCGGGTCCCATTTCAAGAACGGGCCGATCCGGCTGTTGAGTACCTGCCCGAAGGCGCCGGCCGTGGCACCCTCGTCACCGGTGAAGTTGACCCCACGGTCGGTCGCGACCAGGTCGTCGACGCCGTACGGGTGGGTGACCCGGTAGCGCTGCCCCTCGGGCGCGTCGAACCGGATCCGGATCCGCCCGAAGACCATCTGGTCGCCCTCGATCACTTCCTCGCCGGCCCAGGCCCCTTCGACGTTCATCCCGACCGTGATCCGGGTGCCGTCGGTCAGGGTGAAGTCGGCGCCGTCGAGTTGGTAGAAGAACTCGCCGGGGAAGTTGTCCGGGTACGACACCGGCAGTGCCGGGTTCGGCACCTCATCGGCCGGCACGGGGCACAGCGGATCGTCCAGGCCGATGCAGGCCTCCATCCGCACGTTGTTGCTGTCCCGGTACCAGGCCGGGAAGCCGTGCTCGGCGATCGGGCCCACCTGGGTGAGCTTGCCGGCGCGCGGCGCGGACGGGGTGACGACGACGGCGTCGGCCGCGGTAGCAAGTGGGACGACCAGCGCCACCACCACGCCCATTGCGACCGACAAGCGGCCCAGCTTGGTTCCCATCGGACTCCTCAGATTCCGCACAGATGTGTGTTGGAGCGCACTCTGCGGTCCGGCCCAGTGGTCGGTCTGAGGATTTCCTGAAATGTCTGATAAATCGTGCAAGCCGGACTCCGTGGGGAAGTCCGGCTTGCACGATTGGTACTGGGACCCGGCCGGCCGCCTGGGGGCACGGGAGGCCGGCCGGGTCCGCTCTGGTGAGCGAGGTCCTCGTCACGGCGGGGTTCGCCGAGCCGCGGCGAAGACCACGCATGGCTAACTCTTGACGGCGCCTTCCATGATTCCCCGGACGATCTGCCGGCCGCCCACCAGCAGCAGGACGATCAGCGGGAGGGTGGCCAGGAACGCGCCCGCCAGCACTCGGCGATAGATCACGTAGTTGCCGCTGGCCAGGTCGGACAGCGCCACCATTGATGTCGGGAACTCGGTGCCGTTGAGCTGGATCAACGGCCACTGGAAGTCGTTCCACGCCATCACGAAGGTCAGCAGCCCCAGTACGGCGAGCGCCGGCCGGATCGCCGGAAGGATGATGTTCCAGTAGACCCGCATGGTCAGTGCGCCGTCGATCCGGGCCGACTCGACCAGCTCGTCGGGCACCGCGTGCCCGATGAACTGGCGCATGTAGAAGACCCCGAACGCACTGACCAACCCCGGCGCGATGACCGCGAGCAAGGTGCCGTTCCAGCCGATCTTGCCCATCAGGATGTAGAGCGCGACCACGCCGAGCTGGTTCGGCACGGTCAGGGTCAGGATCACCACGACCATCAACGGGTCGCGGCCCTTGAAGCGCATCTTGGCGAACGCGAAGCCGGCCAGCGAGCAGAAGAACAGCGTCGCCAAGGTGATCACGCTCGCCACGATGAAGCTGTTGATCAGCGATGCGGCGAAATAGACCTGTTGGAGGGTGAAGACCTCGTTCAGGTTGTTCATCAGTTCCCCGCCGGGAACGACCGCCGGCGGGACCGCCGAAACGGCGGCATCGGTGCTCGTCGCGATGACGAACATCCAGTAGACCGGGAAGGCCGAGAAGAGCAGGGCGATGGTGAGCCCAAGATACGTTTTCCAGTTGCCGGCAGTGTCCTGCGGCGCCCGGTTCGCGAACGCGCTCACCGGCCTCCTCCGATGCGCTTGGTGAGCAGCGTGTTGATGCCCGCGACGATCAAGATGATCACAAAAAGTGCCCAGGACATCGCGGCGGCGTACCCGAGGTTCAGGTCCTTCCAGCCGACCTGGTAGATCAGCTGGGCGATGGTCTGGAACTGATGGTTGGAACCGCCGTCCGCGGACTGCGGATTCGCGTCGAACATCATCGGTTCGTTGAACAGCTGTAGACCACCGATGGTCGACAGGATCACGGTGAACACCACGACCGGCTGGATCATCGGCACGGTGATCTGCCACAGCTGCCGCCATGGCCCGGCACCGTCCACGGCCGCGGCCTCGTACACGTCCTTCGGAATGGACTGCATCGCGGAGAGGTAGAGCAGCGCGTTGTAGCCGATCCACTTCCAGTTCACCATCGTGGCGATGGCGATCCAGCTGCTCCACTTCTCGGCCCGCCAGTCGAGCGGCGTCTCCTGGCCGAAGCCGACCAGCGCCAGGAACCAGTTGGCGAGACCGTTGTCGCGGGCGAAGAAGACCGAGAACAGCAGCGTCGACGCGACGACCGGGGTCAGGTACGGGAGCAGGACGCCGATCCGCCAGAACGTCATGCCCCGAAGCTTGTGGTTGAGCAGGTTCGCAATGATCAACGCCAGCAGCAGCTGGGGAAGGCTCGACAGGATGAAGATGCCGAACGTGTTGATCAGCGCGTTCCAGAAGTCCTCGTCGCTGACGAGCCTGCTGAAGTTCTCCAGGCCGGCCCAACCGGTCAGGGTGGGGTCGTCCAGTCGCCAGTTACGCAGCGAGACGACCGCGTTGAAGACGATGGGGAAGAGCCCGAAGATCCCGAACAGGATGAAGAACGGGGAGATCAGCAGGTAGGGGATGGTTTTGGTGTCGAAACGGTACAGCCAGTGGCGGGTGCGCCGTCTCGGCGGTGCCTGGTGCTGCGGCGATGGCCGGAGCTGAGTGAGGGACACGGCCACTCCTAAGTGCGGGCGGGGCGGCGTGCACGCCGCCCCGCCACGCGAATCGAGATCAGGAGCTGGCGGCCTTCTCAGCTTGCTTGACCGCTTCCGCCCAGGCGGCGGCCGGCTTCAGCCCGCCCTGCTGCACGCGGGTGATCACGTTCTCCACGGCGACCCGGGTGGGGCCGTTCTTCTTGCCCAGGTACTGCGGCTTCAGGCCCTCCGCGGTGGCCGCGAAGATCTGGCCGGTGGGCGCGTTGCTCATGAACTCCTTCTTGAAGTTCAGAACGTTCGGGTCCTTGTAGAGATCGGGCTGCGACGGCAGGTTGCCGACCTCCTTGAAGACCTCGATCTGCTGCTCCGGCTGGACCAGCCACTTCACGAAGTCGACCGCGGCGTCCACGTTCTTGCCCTGCGAGGGCACGGTCCACCACGAGCCGCCCCAGTTACCGCCGCCGCCGGGGATCGTGGCGATGTCCCACTTGCCCTTCTGCTCCGGCGCGGTGTCCTGGATGTGGCCGAGCATCCACGCCGGGCAGGCGAGGACGGCGAACTTGTCCTTCTTGAAGCCCTGGTCCCAGTTCGGCTGGAAGCTGGCGAGGTTTGCCGAGATGCCGGCCTCGATCGCCTTGATGCTGGTGTCGAACGCGACCTTCGGCCCGCCCTCCATCTGCAGCTTCTCCTGCTCGTCGTAGAAGCCGACTGGCTGCTGCGCGAGCACCGGGTTGAACAGGTTGGTCCCGGAGTCGACGAACTTCTTGCCGGTCTTGTCGGTGTACTCCTTGCCGACGTTGATGAAGTCGTCCCAGCCGTTCTTCCAGAGGGCCCCGACTTCCTCGCGGTCGGTCGGCAGGCCGGCCTTCTTGAACAGGTCGGTGCGGTAGCACATGGCCAGACCGCCGACGTCGGTGCCGAGGCCGATCTGCTTGCCGTCGGTGGACAGCGACTGCTGCCACTTCCACGACAGGTACTTCGGCTCGAAGTCCGCCGCGCCCTTGTCGAGCAGGTTGACGAACTTGTCGGCCTGGCTACGGAACTGGACGATGAAGCCCTCGTCGACCGCGGAGATGTCCGGCGCGCCCGAGCCCGCCACCAGCTTCTTCTGGAGATCTTCGTGCTGGGCGTTATATTCGCCCGAGTTCAGCACGATCTTGACGTTCGGGTGCGCGGTCTCGTACGCGGTCTTCAGCTTGTCGAGGCCCATGTCGCCCCAGAAGTTGACCTTCAGCGTGATCTGGCCGGAGGCGCCACTCTTGTCGCCGCCGTCCTCCAAGCTCTGCCCGCTACAACCGGCGACCGCGAGTGCCGCCGTGAGACCTGCGGCAACTGTCCGCAGACCTCGTTTTCCCAGCCGTTCCATTGTGCCCCCACAGAGGAGTTAAGTTTACTGAACCGGATAAGTCGTGGAGACGCTATGACGGGCTTCGACGAGTGTCAATAGCATGTTACGGCCTTGATTTCCTATCGTTGCAACCCAGGACTAAGTGATGGTTAAGCGGCACGAATCGGGCATATGGGTCACGGCAGTTTGCAAAGTTTGCTGTGTCCCGTAACACTTAACCGATCAAGCCGCCCGCTCGCGCCCGCTCATGGCGTCGCGCGAAAGCGTGAGAGCGCTCTACCGACGCCGCTCGCCGGTAGCCTCTACGCGAACGACAGGAGACCAGTGAAGCGGCCCACGATCGCCGATATCGCCCGGCGGGCGGGGGTGTCCAAAGGCGCCGTGTCCTACGCGCTCAACGGGCAGCCCGGCGTCTCCGAGGCGACCCGGCAGCGCATCATGTCGATCGCGCAGGAGATCGGCTTTAACCCGAACAGCGCGGCCCGCGCGCTGTCCGGAGCGAGCGCCCGCGCCGTTGGCCTCACCCTGTGCCGGCCCGCGCGGATCCTCGGTATCGAGCCCTGGTTCATGGGCCTGATCAGCGGTTTCGAGGCCGAGTTGTCGGCCCGGTCCTACGCCTTGACGCTCCAGGTGGTGGCCACGCCCGAGCACGAGATCGAGGTTTACCGCCGCTGGTGGGGCGAGCGCCGGATCGACGGCGTGATCGTCACCGACCTGCGCGAGGACGACGTCCGGGTCGCGGTGCTCCAGCAACTTCAGCTGCCCGCCGTGGTGATCGGCGGGCCGGGCGAGACTGGCAAGATCGCGCAGATCTGGTCGGACGACGCCGGCGCGATCACCGAGGCGGTGCGTTACCTGGTCGCCCTCGGCCATCGCCGGATCGCCCGGGTCAGCGGCCTGCCCGACCTGCTGCACACCCAGACCCGCACCCGGGCCTTCAACGAGATCTGTGCCTCCCTCGATCTCATCGAGGCGGTCACGGTCCCGTCCGACTACACCGGCGAGGAGGGCAGTCGGGCCACCCGCCGGCTGCTGATCGACAGCGACCGGCCGACCGCGATCATCTACGACAACGACGTGATGGCGGTGGCCGGGCTCGCGGTGGCGCAGGAGATGGGCCTCGCTGTGCCCGGCGACATCTCGATCGTGGCCTGGGACGACTCGCCGTTGTGCAGCCTCGTGCACCCGCCGTTGACCGCCCTGTCCCGCGACATCGCCGCCTACGGCGCGCTGGCCGCCCGGCAGTTGCTGGCCGCGATCGACGGCGAACAACTGGGCAACGTAGAGGCCGGGTCGGCCCACCTCACCCCGCGCGGAAGCACCGCACCGCCTCGTTGAGGTCAGGCCCGGTCCGGCCCGGTCAGGCCCGGTGGGTCTCCAGGTAGGCCTCGATCCGCTCGGCCGGGGCTGGGCGGCCCAGCGCGAAGCCCTGGCCGTAGAGGCACCCGGCCCGGGCCGCCCGCTCGATCTGCTCGGTGCTCTCCAGGCCCTTCGCCACGATCTCCAGGCCCAGCCGCCGCCCCAGGCTGACCACCACGTCGATCACGCTCGGGCCGCCGGCGTCCGGCTCGGACGGCGCGTTGACCAGCGACGTGTGCAGCTTGAGCATGTCGACCGGCAACCGCCGCAGATGCGACAGCGACGCCTGGCCGGACCCGAAGTCGTCAAGTGCCGCCCGCACCCCCAGCTTGCGCAGCCCGGCCAGCGAGGCGACGATCGCCGGCACGTCCTCGGCGATCCAGGTCTCCGCGACCTCGACGATCAGCCGCTCAGGCGGGAGGCCGTACCGACGCAGGGCCGCCGCGACCCGATCCGGGTACCGCGCCGTCAGCAGCTCCCGCGGCGCCACGTTGACCGAGAGCCAGAAGCCGTTCTCGCCGGTCGACCATGCGGCCAGATGCTTGCAGGCGGCGTCGAGCACCCACTCGTCCACCTCGGCCGCGATGCCCACCGCCCGGGCGATCGGCAGCAGCTCGTTCGGCAGGATCGTGCCCAGCAGCGGATGCCGCCACCGCAGCAGCGCCTCGACGCCGACCGGCTCCTGGTCACTCAGGTTGACCACCGGCTGGAACATCAGATCGAGCTCGCCGCGCTCGGCGGCGCCGAGCAGCTGCTGCTCCAGATCCATCCGGCGGTTCAACATCATCTCGACGTCCGGGTCGTACCACTCCACCCGGTCCTTGCCGAGCTGCCGGGCCCGCTTGCGCGCCAGGTCGGCGTGCCGCAGCACCTCATCGGAGTCTTCGCCGCCGGACAGCTCGGCCAGACCGATGCTGCTGTGCAACTCGATCACCGCGCCGGGTAGCGGATGCGGCTCGGCGAGCACTGTGGCGATCCGGGTGGCCAGCGCGTAGGCCAGCACCGCGCCGTCCGCCGTCAGCACCGCGAACTCCGCGCCGCCGAGTCGCGCCGCGACGTCCTGGGCACCGAGCAGGCTGCGGATCCGCCGCCCCACCTCGATCAGCGCCGCATCGCCGGTCTCCCGGCCGCGGCTGTCGTTGACCTCGCCGAGGCCGTGCACGTCGATCACCAGCAGGGTGCCCTGCTGACCGGGCCGCCGCCGGTAGGCGAGCAGGTCACGCATCAGCGCCCGCCGGTTGGCCAGGCCGGTCAGCTGATCGCAGTAGGAGAGCTTGTGCAGCGTGCGCTCGAGATGCTTGCGCTCGCCGACGTCGCGCACGTGCACCACCAGGGCGGCCACCTCGGGGACCGACCGCTGGTCGGCGATTGTCGACTCGGTGTCGCGCCACAGCTCGGCGCCGTCGCGCATCCGCGCTGTGACCAGCACCGGAGGGCCGTCCGCATGGCCACCGGCCAGCACCGACTCGATCACCGCCTGGGTGTCCACGACGTCGTCGGGGTGGATCAGCTCGGCGAACTGTCGGCCCACCACCTCGTCGTCGGCGAGGCCGAAGAGCCGGGCCGCGGCCGGGGACTGCCATCGGATCCGCAGCC
>DASWMR010000332.1:0-4547 GCA_036399635.1 Actinoplanes sp.
CGGCGTACAGTTCCCGCAGCTCCTGCCGTCGCTCCAGAGCCCCGGCCAGATCGAACAAAGCCTGCGCGAGCTGCTGCTCGGCAATCGGCACGTCGACGAGCGCCCCGAGCGCCGGCCACGTCTCCGATGTCCGCTGACACAGCTCGATGGCGTCCGAGAACACTCTCCGATCCCGCCCCTCGACGAGCACGTGATGCTGCTCGCGGTCACTCTCGAGGCGCGGCGCCGAGATCACGCCCGGCCGCTGCCGCCAGTCCAACAGAGCCGCCCCAGCACCGGCGACGATCCCCGCCAGGAGGAGGAAGCCGCCACTGAGGGCACCGCTCATCAGCAGCGAGACGCCGCTGATGCCGAAAATGGTCCCAAGGCCGTAGAGCGTAACCACGAGTGGCCTCCGATCACCGGGCTGCTCCGCAGGCGTGACCTCGAGAACGCTGCCCCAGCCGTACGAAAGCCCCCGCCCGCCCACCACCTCGAGCGGAAGCCGGGACACAATGACCAGCTTGTCGTCATGAGCCACATACAGGTACGGCATGCCCTCGTCCCCCCTCCGCCAGGCGGCCTGCATCATCGCATGCCGCAAGCCGTTCCGAAACGCGTCGCTAGCGGGGGTCAAGTGTGCGGCAGAATCGCTGACGGCTGCTGCCGTCGGGCGTCGGGTGCGGTCGCCCCGGCAACGAACCCGAGTCGTTCATAGAACGTCCGGGCGCCGCTCGGCCGGGCCGCCGGATGGTCTGCGCCTGGAGCGTGTGCCTGATGCGGCCTACTGCGGGCGCTGCCAGAGCATGGCTTCGGTGTCGGCCCAGGTTTCCAGGCCCCGTCCGTCGCCCAGGGTGATGCCATTCAGGTCGAGGTCGGCCATTACGCCGTAGTGGTCGGACGGGGCGCCCTGCGGCCCACCGGTCAGCACTACCTGGCAGGACCGCACGACCACGCGCGGCCTCCACCGGAAAGGCGAACCCACGAAGACGTAGTCGATCCGGCGATGGTGCACCGGCTGGGCGAACACCGCCGCCGCGAAGGGCGCTACGTACGGGTTGTCTGACGTCCAGGTGTGGCCGGGGGACCCGTCGCCGGCAACGGCCCACGCGTCGTACCAGACCGTGCTCTTGCCCTGCAGGCTTTGCAGGCCGGTGAGGAAGCGGATGCTCGCGGCGTCGGGGGTGGCGTCGAAGTCGCCGGCGAGGATGGGCGGCAGCTCGTCGCCCGCGGCGATCTCGGTCAGCGCCGCGTCCAGCGCAACCGCCTCGTCCTCGCGTTGTCCCTCCTGGCCCGGCCAGCCCGGCATGGGCACCGCCGAGCAGCACCAAAACGAGCCTTCGCCGGTCTGGACCCGGGCGGCCACGGCCGCGCCGCCATGCGGCAGCTCGATCAGCCGCCGGTCCACTATCGGGTGGCGGGAGGCCACCGCGATGCCGGGGTCGGCGACGTTCTCACCGACGCGGGGCTCGTACGCGACCGTGTAGCCCAACGGTCCGAGCAGTTGCTCCGCTTGATCGGAGTCGACCTCCTGCAACGCCAGCACGTCGGGCGCCAGCAGCGCGATGCCTTCGCGCAGGAGCGGTTCGCGTACGGCGTACGGTCCGCTGCGCGCCCACAGGTTGAGCGTGATCAGTCGCACCGCGCCAGTCTAAGCAGGCCCGAGGGTCGGCGCTGGGCGTTGGCGTGTGCCTGCCTAACGCTGCCGGTTGACCAGCGCAACCAGCAGGGCAACACACGCGCACCCGGTCGGCGCGAGCCACGCCGCGTCGAGGCCGGGCCCGTCGAGGAGTACGCCGGTCATGGCCTGCCCGATCGCGGTGCCGACAGGTCCGCCCGCGCCGACCGCTGCCAGGGCGATCGGCAGGCGGTCCGGTGGTGCGAGCGCGTCGGTCAGCGCGTAGACCGTGATCATGTATGGCGCGATGGAGAATCCGGCTACGAGGACGCCGATCGGTGGCCAAGGGCTCAATGGCAGTAGTACGGCCATGCCCAACACGAGAGTCGCACTGAAAACGATGTACCGGGCATTGACGGGAAACGACGACGGCAGCCAAGCGTAGGCGATGCCGGACAATGCGCTGCCGACGCCGAGACAGGCGTACAGGAACCCGGGGTTGGTTGTCGCCTGTGCGGTGCTCGTGGCCTGAAGCGAGCCGAAGATGGCGCCGAGTGCGGCCATCGACGCGAAGAGCGGTGCCATGCGCAACAGCGGCAACCGTCCCGTCGCATCCGGCCGCTCGGGCGCGCTTTCGGTGTACATCGAGGCGAGCGGCAGCGAGCTACCCAGCAGCAGCAGCGCCATGCCCAGAAGGGGTCCGGCGCCTGGCCACACAACAGCGCAGAACCCGGCGATGGCCGGGCCGATGACGAAGCTCAACTCGTCGCCCGCACTCTCGTAGCTGAATGCCGTGCGCAGGATCGGGGTGCCGCGGCCGAGTGTGTGTGACCAGTGCACTCGGACGAGCAGCCCGACGTGCGGCTGGGTCAGCCCGAGCAGAACTGCACCGCTGAGCATCGCGGGCCGTGACGCCGTCATCCCTGCGGCCGCAAGGAGCGTGGCGGCGAGCGCGTTGAGCACCGCGAGGGTCATGCCGAGCCGCCTGGCCCCGAAACGGGTGGCAAGTCCGCCGGCGGCGAGCCCCGCAACGGCGCCGGCAATACTCAGGGCGCCTACGGCGACTCCGGCGAAGGTGTGGCTGCCGGTTGCGTGTTGCAGGAGCAGGAGAGAGCCGAGCGGCGTGATCGCATAGGGCAGGCGGGCGAAAACGCCGAGGACGAAGAACCTTGCCGGCGCAGACTGTGCCAGCGCTCGATAGGACATGTGCGTCTCCAAGACATCCTGAGGAGACGCGCCTACCCAACCACCGGACGCGTGTTTTTCCCGATTCTGCGGCCGACGCTACCCGAAGACGTGGTCCGGGATCTATGCGGTACCAGGCCAGATTCAGGTAGCGGTCCTGGTTGCGCTGGGAGTTCGAGAGTCGAGCCTGCCGGTTTTCCGGAGAGACCTCGGCGGGGCAGAATCCGGTGGTGCCCAAAGTCTTCATCGCCGGCCCGGTGTCGTGGAACCTGCTGATCCACGCGGACGAGTTGCCGCGCCCGGAACCGCACACAGTGTTCGCGCAGTGGCATCGCGAGACGCTGGGCGGCACGTCGGCGGGGAAGGCCCTGAATCTGCGGGTGCTCGGCGTCGACGTGGTGCTGTCCACGGTGGTGGGCGCCGACGTCGCGGGCCATCGCATCCGGCGGCGGTTACGGGCCGCCGGCATCGACCTGCTGGCCGGGCGATCCGGCAACGGCTCCGAGCGGCACGTCAACCTGATGGACAGCGCCGGCCGTCGGGTGTCGATCTATCTGCGGGTCCCGGAGGTGGCACCGGCCGACGAAGCCATGCGGGACAAGGAGGACGCCGCCCTGGCCGCGGCGGACGTCGTGGTGGTGGACCTGGCCGAGCACAGCCGGCGGTTCCTCGCCCTGGCCCGCGCGCGCGGCAAGGCGATCTGGTGCGACCTGCACGACTACGACGGGCGGAGCCCGTTCCACGCGGAGTTCCGCGATGCCGCCGACGTCGTCTTCGTCAGCGGTGAACGGCTGCCCGACCCCACCGCGTTCCTCCGCGACCAGATCGCCGGCGGGAAGCAGCTCGCCGTGTGCACGCAGGGTGCCGACGGCGCCATCGCGCTGACCTCAGCCGGCGAACTGCTCGACGTGCCGGCGCAGCACGTGCCCGATCTGGTCGACACCAACGGCGCCGGCGATGCGTTCTTCGCCGGCTTCCTCGCGGCGCACCTCGACGGGCGGCCGCTGCGCGACTGCCTGGAACGAGGCACTCAGCTCGCAGCCGCGTGCGTACGCTCCCGGGACCTTACGTCTCATCGCCCTTGTCCCTAGACGTATACGTCTATAGGATCGGGCGGTGCCTCTGGATGCGTCGCGCAACAGCCTGGTCCTGCCGCTGCTCGGGTTGCTCGTCGAGCAGCCGGCGCACGCCTATGACCTCGCGTCGCGCCTGACCGAGCGTTACCGGCATCTGCACGTCACCCGCAGCACGGTCACGACGCTGCTGAAGAGCATGGAACGGGCCGGCGTGATCACCCCGCTCGCCCCGAAACGTGTGGACGGCCGGCCGCCGCGCGTCGCGTACGCGTTGACCGATGCCGGCTTCACCGACTTCCGCGGCCGGATCGAGGCGGGTCTGCGGGGTGCGCAGCCCGCCTCCATCGATTTCGTGATGGCCGTCTCCTACGCCGCGGTTCTCCCGGCCGGGGACGTCGCGGACATCCTGGAGGCACGCGCTGACGGGCTCGCCGACGACGAGAGCTTCCGATCCGAACACCCGCCGGGCCTTTCGGAGGCGCACATGCTCGAGATGGCCTACTGGCGCACCGTGGTCGGCGCCGAGGCCGACTGGATCGGGAATCTGGCGGCGCGGATCCGGTCGCGCGACATCACCTGGCCCACGCCACCCCCGCCCGACCCGGAAGGACCTGTTCAATGAAGTTCGGTATCTACCCGGGAGGACGGGCCGGCGCTGAGCTCGGGGCCCTCGGATCCGGCCCGGGTCG
>DASWMR010000333.1:0-7208 GCA_036399635.1 Actinoplanes sp.
AGGGCGTCAGCGCCGACCTGATCGCCACGCTCGAAGGCTTCACCCGCGACGACGTCGTGCTGGGCATCGTCACTCCGGTCGGCGAGCAGGGCGGCGTCCTCCCCCGCTCCGCGGCCCTGCTGGCCGGCTTGCCGGAGACCGTCACGGGCGTACAGCTCGATCGGTTCTGCGGCTCCGGCCTGGAGGCGGTCAACCAGGCCGCCGCCCGCATCCGCTCCGGCTGGGAGCACCTGATCCTGGCCGGCGGTGTCGAGTCGATGTCGCGCAACCCGATGGGCTCGGACGGCGGCGCCTGGTTCGGTGACCCGGAAACCGCGTTCGCCACCGACTTCGTTCCGCAGGGCGTCAGCGCCGACCTGATCGCCACGCTCGAAGGCTTCACCCGCGACGACGTCGACGCCTTCGCCGTCCGCTCGCAGGACCTCGCGGCCAAGGCGTGGGCGGGTGGCCACTTCGCCCGCTCGATCGTCGCCGTCCGCGACCCGAACGGCCTGGAGATCCTCGCGGTGGATGAGCACCTGCGGCCGGACACCACACTGGACGGACTGTCCGCACTCAAGCCGTCGTTCGCCGCGATCGGCGAGGCGGCCGGCTTCGACGCCGTGGCGCTGCGCAAGTTCCCCTGGCTGGAACAGATCGGGCACGTCCACCATGCGGGCAACTCGTCCGGCATCGTGGACGGCGCCGCCCTCGTGGTGATCGGCTCCGAGCAGGCCGGCGGCGAGCTGGGCCTGACTCCGCGCGGCCGCATCGTCGGCGCCGCGGTGACCGGCGCCGACCCCACGCTGATGCTCACCGGCCCCGGTCCGGCCACCCGTAAGGCCCTCGACGTGGCCGGGCTGACCCTCGACGACATCGACCTCTTCGAGATCAACGAGGCGTTCGCCGCGGTGGTCCTCAAGTACGTCCGCGACCTCGGCCTCGACCCGGAGACGGTGAACGTCAACGGCGGCGCGATCGCCCTCGGCCATCCCCTCGGCGCCACCGGCGCGATGTTGCTCGGCACCGCCCTCGACGAGCTGGAGCGGCGCGACCAGCGCCGGGCCGTGGTCACCCTGTGCATCGGCGGCGGCATGGGCGTCGCCACCGTCATCGAGAGGCTGACATGATCCGGTACGAGCGCGCCCGGGACGGGATCGTCACCCTCACCCTCGACGACCCGGCGCAGAGCGCGAACACCATGAACGACGCGTACGTCGCCGCGATGACCGCCACCCTCGACCGGCTCGAAGCCGAGCGCGACGACGTCACCGGTGTCATCGTGACCAGCGCGAAGAGCACCTTCTTCGCCGGCGGCGACCTGCCCCTGATGAGCCGGGTCACGCACGCCGACGCGCCCGCGCTGTTCGCCATGCTCGGCACGATCAAAAACGACTTCCGACGCCTGGAGACGTACGGGCGCCCGGTCGTCGCCGCGATCAACGGGGCCGCACTCGGCGGCGGACTCGAGGTGGCGCTCGCCTGCCATCACCGGATTGCGCTGGACGCGCCCGGCACCCGACTGGGCTTCCCCGAGGTCACGCTGGGCCTGCTGCCGGGTGCGGGCGGCGTCACCCGGACGGTCCGGATGCTCGGCCTCGCACCGGCGCTCACCACCTGGCTGCTCACCGGCCGCCGGATGCGCCCGGCCGACGCCCGCGACGCCGGCCTGGTCGACGAGGTCGTCACGACGCCGACGGAGCTGCTCGACCGGGCCCGCCAGTGGATCGCCGCGAACCCGGAGGCGGCCCAGCCCTGGGACCGGCCGGGCTACCGGATGCCGGGCGGCACGCCGTCCACCCCGAAGCTCGCCGCGCAGCTGCCCGCCTTCCCGGCCACCCTGCGCAAGCAGCTCAAGGGCGCCTCGCTGCCGGCACCGGAGGCGATCCTGGCGACCGCGGTCGAGGGCGCCCAGGTCGACTTCTCCACCGCCCAGCGGATCGAGACCCGGCACCTGATCACGCTGCTCACCGGACAGATCGCCAAGAACCTGATGGGCGCGCTCTTCTTCGACCTGCGGGCGGTCAACGGCGGGCTGGCCCGGCCCCGAGTCGAGGTGCCGGCGGCGACGCGAGTGGCGGTGCTCGGCGCGGGAATGATGGGCGCCGGGATCGCGTACGCCCTCGCCCGCTCCGGTCTTGATGTTGTCGTCAAGGACGTCAGCGAAGAGGCCGCGGCCCGCGCGAAGCAGGCCGGCGACCCGGCGGTGCTGGCCCGGATCATCACCACCGCCGACGTCGAGAAACTGCGCGGCTGCGACGTGGTGATCGAGGCGGTCTTCGAGGACCCGACACTCAAGCACGCCGTCTTCCGCGAGATCGAACCGGTGCTCGCGCCCGGCGCGCTGCTCGCCTCGAACACCTCCACCCTGCCGATCACCGGGCTGGCCGCCGGAGTGGACCGGCCGGCCGACTTCATCGGCATGCACTTCTTCTCCCCGGTCGCCAAGATGCCGCTGCTCGAGATCGTGGTCGGCGAGAAAACCGGCGACGAGGCGGTGGCCCGCGCGTTCGACCTCGGCCGGCGGATCGCCAAGACCCCGATCGTGGTCAACGACGGGCGGGGCTTCTTCACCAGCCGGGTGATCGGCAAGTTCCTCGACGAGGCGATCGGCATGCTGGCCGAGGGCGTGCCGGCCGCGGCGATCGAGCGGGCGGCGCTGCAGGCCGGCTACCCCACCGGGCCGCTCGCGCTGGCCGACGAGGTGAGCCTCACGCTGATCCAGAAGATCCGCCGGCAGTACGCGGCGGCGGTCGGCAACGGCTTCGAACGGCTGCCCGCGCAGGCGATCGTCGACGCCATGGTGGACGAACACGATCGGCCGGGCCGTGCGGGTGGGCGCGGCTTCCACGCGTACGCGCAGGGCAAACGCACCGGGCTGTGGCCCGCCCTCGCCGCCTGGACCACCGCGGAAGGCCGCGCCGTGCCGTTCGACGACCTGCGTGATCGGTTCCTGTTCGCCGAGGCGCTGGACGCGCGCCGGTGCCTCGCCGAGGGGGTGCTGCGCACCGAGGAGGACGGCAACGTCGGCTCGATCCTGGGCATCGGCTACCCGGCCTGGACCGGCGGGGTGCTGCGCTTCATCAAGCAGCACGCCGACTTCGACGGCCGCGCTCGTGCGCTGGCCGACCGCTACGGCGACCGGTTCGCGCCCGGATGACCGGCCGTCTCCTTGCCGGACCGGCTTTCCCAGTTCGGCGCATCCGGGGAGCCGTCGGGTGACCCCGCTGCACGGCATCCGGGTGGTCGAGTTGGCCGGGCTCGCGCCGACGCCGTTCGGCTGCATGCTGCTCGCCGACCTGGGCGCCGATGTGGTCCGGGTGGACCGCCCCGCGGGTGCCGGCCTCGCGCCGCCGCCCGGCCCGATCGACCGCGGCCGCCGCACGGTCACCCTCGACCTCAAGACCGACGCCGGGACGGCCGCCCTGCTGAGCCTGGCCGGCCGTGCCGACGTGCTGGTCGAGGGCTTCCGCCCGGGCGTCGCGGAGCGCCTCGGCTTCGGCCCGGCCGACTGCGAAAAGATCAACCCCAGACTGGTGTACGCCCGGATGACCGGCTGGGGCCAGGACGGACCACTCGCCGCCCGGGCCGGGCACGACATCGACTACATCGCAGTGGCCGGCGCCCTCGACCCGATCGGCCGCGCCGGCGAGCGGCCGCACGCCCCGCTCAACCTGATCGGCGACTTCGCCGGCGGCGGCATGCTGCTCGCCGTCGGCGTACTGGCCGCCCTGGTCGAGCGCGACCGTTCCGGCCGCGGCCAGGTGGTCGACGCCGCGATGGTGGACGGGTCGGCGCTGCTCACCACGTTCCTGCACGGCATGCTGGGCGCCGGCCAGTGGCCGCACCCGCGCGGCGAGAACCTGCTGGACGGCGGCGCGCCGTTCTACGACACGTACCGCACCGCGGACGGCGGGTTCATGGCGGTCGGCGCGATCGAGCCGCCCTTCTACGCCGCCCTGCTCGCCGGCCTCGAGCTGGCCGGTGCGGAGCTGCCCGGGCAGTTCGACCGGGCCGGCTGGCCCCAGCTGCGGGAGACGTTCGCCGCCCGCTTCGCCGAGCGCACCCGGGCCGCGTGGACCGCGGTCTTCGCCGGCCTGGACGCCTGCGTGGCCCCGGTCCTGAGCCCAGCCGAGGCGCCGGAGCACCCGCACAACCGGGCCCGCCGCACCTTCGTCGAGGTGGACGGTGTCGCCCAACCGGCACCGGCACCCCGCTTCGGGCGCACCCCCGCCGCCGAGCCCCGGCCGGCCGTGCCGGCCACCGTCGAGGAAATCCTCGCCGGCTGGTAAAACCTGTCTGTTCTTGGTGCTTGCCGCTCACGACATCTGGATCACCGCCGAAGGGGACATTGTCGGGACGGCGGGAGGAATAATGGTCAGACTGCACGACGTGGGCGTCGCCAAACGACTGGCGTTCATCGTGATCACCGGCGCGGTGCTGCTCACCGCCCTCGCCTCGATCACCCTCATCAGCCAGCAACGACTGGCCTCGAAGGGCACCGCCATCAGCGGCCTGCAGGCCGGGCTGGCGGCGATCAACCACCTGAACACCCGGCAGAGTGAGCTGAAGGTCGACGCCTATCGGGCCGCCCTCGGCCACGACGTCGACCAGGACGTCAAGGACGACGTGCAGTCCGCCACCGACGCCGCCGACGCCGTGCTGGCCGCCGGCCTGCCCGCCGCGATCACCGCCGAGTTCGCGAAGGTCCGTACCGACTTCACCGCATTCAACGAGTTCATCACGCAGTTCGTCGCTGAAGCCGCGACCAACCCGGCGGCGGCACGGGCCCGGATCGACGAGATCGCCGAGCGCAACAACGTCACCGACGACGAACTGGACGCCCTGACCGAAGAGGTGCAAACCGCGGTCGCCGCGCAGGAGGCGGCCCTGGCCGACGCGATCAGCTCCACCCGCGCCACCGCCATGGTGGTCGCCCTGATCGGCCTCGCCCTGCTGATCGCCCTCGCGATCCCGCTGGTCCGGTCGATCCTGACCCCGGTGCGCAAGCTGGGCACCGTGATCGAGGCCCTCGCCCGCGCCGACCTGACCGAGCGCAGCGGCATTACCAGCCGCGACGAACTCGGGACGATGGCCGCCGGGCTGGACGCCTCGGTGGAGCGGTTCCGCGTGTCACTGGGCACCATCGCCGCCAACGCCGACAAGCTGGCGGGCGCCGCCGCCGAACTCTCCGCGGTCTCCGGCTCCATCGCCACCGTGGCCGGCGACACCAACGCGCAGACCTCGTCGGCCGCCACCGAGGCCGCCGAGATCTCCCGCAACGTGCAGTCCGTCGCGGCCGGCTCCGAGGAGATGGGACTCTCGATCCGGGAGATCTCCCGCAGCACGAGTGAGGCGGCCCGGATCGCGTCGCTCGCGGTGGCCGAGGCGGCCCAGGCCACCAGCACGATCCGCCAGCTGGGCGCGTCGTCCACCGAGATCGGCAACGTGCTCAAGCTGATCACCGCGATCGCTGAGCAGACCAACCTGCTCGCCCTCAACGCCACCATCGAGGCCGCCCGCGCCGGCGAGATGGGCAAGGGGTTCGCGGTGGTCGCCTCCGAGGTCAAGGACCTCGCCCAGGAGACCGCCCGGGCCACCGAGGACATCGGCACCCGGGTGGCCGCGATCCAGCAGGACACCAGCGGGGCCGTCGAGGTCATCTCCCGGATCTCGGACGTCATCGCGCAGATCAACGAATTCCAGACCACCATCGCCTCGGCGATCGAGGAGCAGACCGCCACCACCGGCGAGATGAGCCGCAGCATTGCCGAGGTGGCCAGCGGATCCTCGCGGATCGCCGGGAACATCACCGACGTGTCGGCGGCCAGCGCCACCTCGGTGCACGGCGTCGAGCAGACCCAGCTGGCCTCCGCCGACATCGCGCAGACCGCGAACGAGCTGCGCACCCTAGTGAGCGCCTTCCGATTCTGACCCGGCATTCATGGCCTGGTCACAGTCGGCGACACCATCGGCGCGGCCCACCGCCCGGCGGGCGCGGACACCGACCTGACCATGTTGGTCTCGGCCGCGGACGCCGCATGTACCGCGAGAAGGCTCTGTGGGTTCCGTCGGGCTGAACGCCCCACTTGTAGCAGTTTCACGTTTTTCCTGCGACTCGCCCGGCCCTCTTCGTACGGTCGGTAACCGTGCCCCGACAAATCTCCTCCCTGGCCGCCGCCCTGACCGCCGTCCTGCTCCTGCTCCTACCGCCGGCGCGCCCGGCCGCCGCGGCAACCGGCGGTTCGGTCTGGCACGTCGTCCGCCCCGGCGAGACGATGGCCAGCATCGCCGCCGACTTCGGCCTGCGCACCGGCGACCTGGCCCGGTGGAACCAGGTGGTGAAGCCGTACCCGGTGTACGTCGACGAGACACTCCGACTGAACGCCCCGGCCGACTGGCTCCCGCGCTTCCAGACCCGGGTGGAGACGGTGACCGCCGGCACGGTGAACTGGACCCCGCGCAAGAGGTGCCCGGTCCTGCCCCACCTGCTGCGCCGCGTGTGGGTGTCGTACATCGACTTCAACGGCGCCTACCACGACGGCAGCATCATCGTCCGGCGCGACATCGTGCGCCCCACCCAGAAGGTCTTCGAGGCCCTCTACAAGACCCACTTCCGCATCATGGCGATGGCGCCGATGTCGGTGAACATGCCCGGCCAGACCGACATGAGCATCGTCACCGCCGGCTACAACTGCCGACCGGTGGCAGGAACGAAGACCTGGTCACAGCACTCGTACGGCTTGGCGATCGACATCAACCCCCTGCAGAACCCGATGATCCGCGGCGCGCTCATCGACCCGGCCGCCGGCAACTTCTACCTGAACCGCCGCGGCTACCTGATCGGCATGCTGCACGCCGAGGGCGCCGTGCGAGCCTTCACCGCGAACGGCTTTCGCTGGGGCGGCCGCTGGACCTCCGTCAAGGATTACATGCACTTCAGCCCCACCAACAGGTAGCCACCAGATGGGCGCCGGCGACATCCCGGCTCGTCTCCTCCGCGGAAATCCGGGCAAGTCCAGCTGCTCGGCCAGCCGCCGGATCGCCGGCTTCGGATCCGACTCGCGATACAGACGCACGGCACGCGCCCTCAGCTCGTCGGGTATGCAGGGAAGGCTGTGTTGTGTCGCGGCCGCGAAGGCGCGACGCAGCACCTCGAGGTCCGTGTCGGTCGGCGCGGTGTTACTGGCGATCGCCGCGAACAGCCGGAACAACCCCTCGCGCAGGTC
>DASWMR010000334.1:0-6093 GCA_036399635.1 Actinoplanes sp.
CGGATCGGGGTCGGCCGGATCAGCGGGGTCGGCGTCGGCCGGATCGGTGGCGTCGGCCGGATCGGTGGGGTCGGTCGGATCGGTGGGGTCGGTCGGGGTGGGTCCGGGGGTGGGCGGGACGGGCTCGGGGGCGGGCGGATCGGGGTCGGGGGGCTCCGGGGGTAGTGGGTCGTCGGGCTGGGGCTCGGTGGGTGGTGGCGGGCCCGGGTCGTCGTCGCCGGGGGGGGGGTCGGGCAGGGCCAGCTCGGTGAGGAAGCGGCTCGGCTGCTCCTCGCCCTCGGAGCCGCCGACGCCCGCCGACGCGACCGCGGTGACGACCAACCGGCGGCGGGCGCGGGTGGCGGCCACATAGAACAGCCGCCGTTCCTCGTCGAGCAGCGCGGACGTCTGCCCGACCAGTGCCGCGACCCCGGACGCGTCCCGCCCGGCCAGCAGGTCGACCAGCCGCTCCGAGCCGAGCAGGCTGCCGCGCAGCCGCAGGTCGGGCCAGACTCCCTCCTGCACGCCGGCGAGCACCACGACGTCCCACTCCAGACCCTTGGCGGAGTGCGCGGTGAGCAGCCGCACGGCATCGCCCCGGTCGGCGCTCGGCGCGATCGAGTCGGCCGGCAGCTCCTGGCCGAGAACGTGGTCGAGGAAGACCTCGGTGCGCGCGCCGGGCAGCCGGTCGACGAACCGGGCCGCCGCGTCGAACAGGACCACCATCGAGTCGAGATCGCGGTCGGCCGCCTCGGCCCGCCACTGCCGGGCGCGGCCCACGTCGGGGTCGTCCGGGACCGAACCGGCCCGGGTGCTCATCGCGAACCACCGGTCGGCCAGCCCGCTGTCCCGCCAGACCGTCCAGAGCACCTGCTCGGCGGTAGCGGCCGGCGAGGCGGCGGCCGCCCGCGCGGTGGCCAGCAAGCCGGCCACCCGCTGCGCCGGGAGCGCCCAGCGTCGCTCCACCAGATCGAGCCCGGCCGGATCGCGGACCGCGTCGACCAGCAGCTCACCGGAGGGCCGCCGGTCGCCGGCGGCCAGCGCCAGCGCGCGCAGCCCCTGCCGCAGCCGGCGCTCGGCGAGCGGGTCGGCGCCACCCAGCGACGAGTGCAGCAGGGCGACCGCGGACTCCTCGGTGAGCGCGGCGGGGTCGAGGGCACAGCGCAGGAGCAGCAGGAACGGCGCGACCGCCGGCTGCAGATGCAGGGGCAGGTCGGCCGAGTGGGTCACCGTCGGCACGCCGGTCGCGGCCAGCGCCCGCTGCAACGTCGGCAGCTGCAGCGACGCGGACCGCAACACCACCGCCATCCGCGACCACGGCACTCCGTGCAGCAGATGCGCCTCGCGCAGGGCATGCGCCACATAGGCCGCCTCGGCGATGGCCGACCGAAAGGTCCGCACGACAGCGCCGGCCGCCAGCCCGTCGCCGGAGGCCGGAGCCGGAGCCGGACCCTGAGCGGGACCCGAAGCCTGAGCCGGACCCGAAGCCTGAGCCGGACCGGAAGCCTGAGCCGGACCCGAAGCCTGAGCGGGAGCGGTGCCGGGCGGGAGGGCCGGGGGGTTGGCGGCGGGCGCGGGTGGGTGCATCGGGCGGTGGGTGATCGGGCCGCGCATGCGGCGGGCGACCCGGCTCGTCGCGGCGAGCAGAGGGCGGTCGGCGCGGTAGTTGGTGTGCAGGGTGATCGTCTCGGCGGGGGCGCCGGAGGCGGTGCGGAACTTTGCCGGGAACCTGGTCACCGCGCCCGGGTCGGCGCCGCGGAAGCCGTAGACCGAGGAGTCGGGGTCGCCGAACGCGACAAGCGGCTTGCCGCCGCCGGCCACCTGGGACAGCAGCTCGATCTGGGCCGGGTCGGTGTCGGCCAGCTCGTCGACGTAGACGTACGAAAGGCGGCGGCGCTCGTCGGCCAGCAGCTGCGGGTCGTCGGCGAGCAGGCCCGAGGCGGCCCGCACCAGCTCGGCCGGGTCGTAGGCGGCCGAGCCGCGGGTGGTCACGTCGCGCAGGGCCAGCACGGCGACGTACTGCCGGAGGAAGCGGGCGGCGGCCGGCCAGTCGTCGCGGCCCAGTCGCTCGCCCAGCCGGGCCAGCTGCACCGGACCGATGCCGCGCTCGGCGGCTCGCTGCATCAGGTCGCGCAGCTGCTGGGCGAAGGCCCGGGTGGGCAGCGCGGGGCGGAGTGCGTCGGGCCAGCCGATGTGATCGTCGGTCGGCTCGCCGGTGACGGCCAGCAGCTCGCGGATGATCAGGTCTTGCTCGGGGCCGGTGAGCAGCCGGGGGGACGGCTCGCCGCGCTCGGCCGCGGCCCGGCGGAGGAGCCCGAACGCGTACGCGTGGAAGGTACGCACCAGGGGCTCGTGGACGATCCGCCCGGGGTCGCCGGCTATCCGCGCCTCGATGCGGTCGCGCATGGCCGAGGCGCCGCGCCGGCCGAAGGTGAGCACCAGGATGCGTTCCGGGTCGACGCCGGAGGCGACGCGCGCGGCCACCGACTCGACAAGCATGATGGTCTTGCCGGTGCCGGGGCCGCCGACCACCAGCAGCGGACCGTCGACGTGCTCGGCCACATAATCCTGCAGCGGGTCGGCCAGCAGCGGCGGCGAGGCCACTGCGGGACGCCGGACCAAGCGGTACGCCGGCCGGCGCACCGCCGCGGAAGGGGCCGGCGTGCTCACGGCGTAAAGGAAAGCATGGGGGTACGACGTTCCTTCAATCCCGGCTCGGCTTGGCGACCGAGTGGCGGTTACGCACCGGCATGGTCAGCCGCAGCACCGCCGGGTCGGTCGGCGCGCCGAGCAGCTTCTCCACGGCCTGCCAGCCGAGCTGGTAGTGCGGCAGGGAAATGCTGGTCAGCTGCGGCCGCAGCCAGGCCGCCAGCTCGGAGTCGTCGAACGACAGCACCGAGACGTCCGCCGGGATCTCCCGCCCGGCGGCCCGCAACGCCTGGTAGGCGCCGAGCGCTATCCGGTCGTTGAGGCAGATCAGGGCCTTCGGCGCGAGGCCGGTGGCGAGAGTGCGGCTGACCGCCTCGTACGCCGAGTCGGGCCACCAGTCGCAGTCGATCATCCCGGCCAGCTCGGTGCCGCCCGCGGCCAGTCCTTCGCGAATGCCGGCGAGCCTCTCCCGGCCGGCGAAGACCTGCTGATCGGGCGTGCCGACCAGGTGGATGCCGGGCCGGTGACCGGCCTCGAGCAGCACCTGGGCTGCGGCGTAGCCGGCCGCCAACTCGTCCGGGATGACCGCGTGCTGGGCCGGCGTCGCGGCCCGGGTGAGACAGTTCAGCAGCACCACCGGTCGGCCGCGGAGCTGCTTGGGCAGCCGGACGTAGCGGGTGAACATGCTGGCGTAGACGAACGCGTCGACTTGCCGGTCGAGGAAGTCGGTGATCAGCTTCTCCTCGACCAGCGGGTCACCCTCGGTCTCGCCGATGAAGAGCAGATGCCCGTACGCGACCGCCGCGGCCAGGCTGCCGTGGATGGCCCGGCCGGCGTACGGATCGGAGGCCAGCGTGTCCGAGACCAGCGCGATCGTCCGGGTGACCTTGGTACGCAGACTGCGGGCCATGAGGTTGGGCCGATAGTCCAGCTCCTGGGCCGCCCGGAGGACCCGTTGCCGGGCGTCCTCCGAGATGCGCATGTCCAGATGGCGCCCGGTCAGGACGAAGGATGCTGTGCTGCGGGACACGCCGGCCCGCTGTGCGACCTGTAGCAGGGTCGCCCGTTGCGGCGGCATGTCGTCGAGTCTTCCACGCATGGGCGACCCCCAGCCAGGGGCGGCCGCCATAGAGGACCCTTGACGTGCGGGTCGGACCGGTGCAGGGTCGGGCTAAACCCTTCTAGCGGGGAACGACCCCCTGTCGGGCTGGCAGCGCACTCTCGCACCGGTCCGGCAGGGCACAAGCGACGGTCAGCCGCCCAGCCGCTCCTCGATCAGATCGAGCGCGGAGCCGATCGACTTCACCACGGTCACCCGTTCGAGTGCGGCCGTGCGGACGAACTCGGTGTCGGCCAGCCGACTCAGCCAGGCGAACAGGCCGTCGTAGAAGCCATCCGGGTCGAGCACCACGATCGGCCGGTCGTGCAGGTCGAGCGTCGCCGTGGTCCAGACCTCGAAGAGCTCGTCGAGCGTGCCGAGACCGCCCGGCAGGGTGAGGAACGCGTCCGAGTGCTCGATCATCAGATCCTTACGGGTGCCCATGTCGGCCGTGATGATCAGCTCGTCCGCGCTGGTGTCGGCGACCTCCAGGTCCACCAGAGACTGCGGGATGACGCCGAGGGTGTGCGCGCCGCCGGCCCGGGCGCCGCCGGCCACCGCGCCCATCATGCCCACGCAGCCGCCACCGGAGACCAGGGTGTGCCCGCGGACGGCCAGCTCCTGCCCGGTGCGCCGGGCCAGGTCGAGCCACTTCTGCTCGAGCGTGCTGGAGGACGCGCAGAAGACGCAGATCGCGGCCATGTCAGCGGTTTCCAGACTCGGCGAGCAGGGCGTCGGCGTCCACGATGATCTGAACCGCCTCGTCCACGTCGTCGGTCATCTGCAGCAGCTCCAGGTCGGCGGCGCTGACCTTGCCGTCCGCCAGCAGGGTGCGGCGGATCCAGTCGAGCAGGCCGGACCAGTACTCGGTGCCCATCAGGATCACCGGGAAGCGGGTCACCTTCTTGGTCTGCACGAGGGTGACCGCCTCGAACAATTCGTCCAATGTGCCGAACCCGCCGGGCAGCACCACGAACGCCTGCGCGTACTTGACGAACATGGTCTTGCGGACGAAGAAGTAGCGGAAGTCGATGCCGACGTCGACCCAGCTGTTCAGGCCCTGCTCGAACGGCAGCTCGATGCCGAGCCCGACGGACATCCCGCCGGCCTCGGTGGCACCCCGGTTGGCCGCCTCCATCACCCCGGGCCCGCCGCCGGTGATCACCGCGTAGCCCGCCTCGGCGAGGGCTGCGCCCAGGTCAGCGGCCATCTCACACTCGGGACTGTCCGGCTTGCTGCGGGCCGAGCCGAAGACGCTGACCGCGGGCGGCAGATCGGCCAGGGTGTCGAAGCCCTCCACGAACTCGGAAAGAATGCGCAGCGCTCGCCAGGCGTCCTTGGTCTTCCAGTCCCCCCGGTGCGGCGAGTCGAGAAGCCGCTCGTCGGCCGTGCTCGGCGGGATCGATTCCCGGCGCAGAGTTACCGCGCCGCGGTGCCGTTCCGGCCCCCGGGGTCGCCCATTGGTGCTGTCCGTCATGCCTAAACGGTAGTGGGGCCGGTCGGTCACTCGGTGAACAACCGGGCGGGTTTCGGTAAGAGGATTGCGGGGGCCCGACCTTTTTGCCAGATTGAAGCGACGGACGGTAGCTCTGGAGCGTCTGTACAGTTACGAATTCCACGGCACGCACGGTGTTCGACCTCCGGGCACCTGGGCTTAAGGAGCCACCGTGACGAACCGATACGAACGCTTGAAGATGCAGCGCCGCATGCAGCGGCGCATCCGCCTGGTGGTCGAGGAACGGCGAATCGCGTTCGCCGACACGACGGCGGCGGCCCGCGAACCGGCGTCCGACCCCGAGTCGACGATGGAGATCACCCCGCCGGCTGGGCTCCGCCCGGCGCGCGCAATCGGCCGGGTGACAGTCCGGCAGGCCTGAGCCGGCCGGCCCGGATCAGCCGGAGCGGCTCAGAACGCCGGAGCGGCCAGCCATCGGTGCAGGGTCGCGGCACCGTCCCGGATCTTGCCGATCTCCACGTGCTCGTCCGGCGCGTGCGCCAACATGGGGTCGCCGGGGCCGTAATTCATCGCCGGGATGCCGAGCGCCGCGAACCGGGAGACATCGGTCCAGCCGAGCTTGGCGGCCGGCTCCTCGCCGACCGCGGCCAGAAACTCGCGGGCCGGCGCGGCGGTCAGGCCCGGCAACGCGCCCGGTGCCGAGTCGGTCACCTCGACGGAAAACCCGGCGAACACCTCCTGCACGTGCTCCAACGCCTGCTTCTCGGTACGGTCCGGGGCGAACCGCAGGTTGACCTCGACCGCGCACTCGTCCGGCACCACGTTGCCGGCCACGCCACCGGAGATCCCGACCGCGTTCAGGCCTTCCCGATACGTACAGCCCTCGATGGTGACCGTGCGCGGGCGGTAG
>DASWMR010000335.1:0-3830 GCA_036399635.1 Actinoplanes sp.
TGTTCGACTTCTTCGGCACCCTGGTCGACTATTCGCCGAGCCGCACCGAGCAGGGCTACGAGCAATCGCACGCGCTGCTGCGTCTGGCGGGTGCCGAGATCTCGTACGAGGAGTTCCTCGCGGTGTGGTCGGAGACGAGCGCCGGGTTCGACCGGCGCGCCGAAGCCGACGATCGCGAGTTCTCGATGACCGAAGCCTGCACCGAGTTTCTCGGCGTGGTGCTGGGCCGCACGCCGACCGGTGACGAGGTCAGCACCTTCGTCGGCTGCTATGTCGGCGAGTGGAACAAGGGCGTGACCTACCGGCCCGAGGTGGTCGGCTGCCTGGACGAGCTGGCCGCGGACTACCGGCTGGCCGTGGTGTCGAACACGCACCAGCCGGGCCTGGTCCCCGGGCACCTCGCGGCGATGGGCGTGCTGGACCGCTTCGACGCGGTCGTCACCTCGGTCGATCTCGGCTGGCGCAAGCCACACCCGAAGATCTACGCGGCCGCGCTGGACACCCTCGGCATCCAGGCGGACGCCGCCGTGTTCGTCGGCGACACCTACGACGCGGACTTCGCCGGCCCCGAGCGCGCCGGCATCCGCGCCTTCCTGATCGACCCCGATCGGCAGACAGCAGTGCCTGACGAGCGACGCCTCGAGTCGGTTCTCGACCTGCCCAGCCGGCTGCCATAGGAAGGTCTGCCCGGAAGGGACAAGTCCCCCGTTCGGTCACCCCTCGCGTAACTGGTTGACCCCACGCACGGGCCGCGGCGGGTCGTGGGTGCCCGGCGATCGCCATAAGGCCCGGGTCGATGGCCGCCCTGTACGCCCGGAAAGCTGCAGGCCAAACACCACTTTGGCGAACGCGAACAGCCCCGGTGCATTCGGATCTGTCGATTGACAGGTGAGTGGTGACCCGGCAGCATGGGTGCCGAATGTTGCTCGAGGCCCGAGTTGGCCGAGCACGCACCCGCTCGACCTGCGGCCTCCCCACCGCCGACCGGCTCGTCCCCACCGGTTGCCGGTCGATCCGGTCCGCGTGCATCGATGCCTGCCGGGACTGGGTGATCTGACCACGTTGCAGCATCACATCCCCCCTCTGAGCCGCATCGCATCCCCCAAAGGAAGGTCAGCCCAATGTCTCTTCGGCGACGACTTCTCGCGTTTGGCGCGAGCGCGGCCGTAGTTCTCGGTACCGCGGTTGCGGCTATCAGTACCGCTCCGCCCGCGTCGGCGGCTACGTACTCCGGTTACGTGATGGGCCACTTCAAGGAGAACCAGGACGGGTCGGCGGACAGCTACGCCCTGCATCTGGCGGTGAGTTCAGACGGCCTCAACTGGACGTCGCTCAACCAGAACAACCCCGTGGTCACGCCGACTGCTGGTACGGGCGGCCTGCGCGACCCGTTCGTCCTGCGTAAGCAGAGCGGCGATTTCGTGGTGCTGGCCACCGACCTCAAGGGCCGGATCTTCACCCAGAACAACCAGTACATCCATGTTTGGGACTCGGCGGACCTGACCGGCTTCTCCGGATACCGCAGGGTGAAGCTGCACTCGATGGCCACGCACTCGTGGGCGCCGACGGCGTTCTGGGTGCCGTCCCGCAGCCAGTACGCCGTGGTCTACTCCGCGTACAACGGCACCCGTGACGTGTTCATGGTCAACTACACCACCGACTTCATCAACATGGGCTCGCCGCAACTCTTCTTCGACCCGGGTTTCAACATCCTCGACCCGGACGTCCTGGTGGACGGCAACAACTTCTACCTGGCGTACAAGAACATGGACAACGGCCTGATGTACGTGTCACGGTCGACGACCGGGGCACCGAACAGCTTCACCACGCTCTCCAGCGGTCTGCGGCAGGGTGACGCGATCGAGGCGCCGATCCTGGTCAAGTCAAACACCAATAACACCTTCTGGCTGTGGGGCGACTCGTTCGCGCCGGTGAACGCCGTCTTCTACGCCTGGCAGACGAGCAACATCGACGGCAACTCGTGGTCGGCGCTCAACCAGAGCAGCTACCGGGCACCGACCAACGCCAAGCACGCCTCAATCACCCCCATCACCGCGGCCGAACAGGCTGCTCTGGTCAGCCGGTGGGGCTGAGTCCGCCGATAGTTCCCCGTCGGCCAGGACCCTGGCGCGGCCACAGCTGATCCACCGGTGGGCGGTGCCCGTCGGGCATCGCCCACCGGCCTCACGGACGGTTGACAGCTTCATGGGGGTGAGGGCAGGCACCGGTTCACCGACGGTGCTCGCGCCGCCACCGAAGCCAGCGGGAGCCGGCGAAGCCGGCAAGCACGACACCCACCCCGGCCAGGCCGATCAGCGTCGGCCCGCCGATCGCGCCGGACGTCGACGATGCTGTCACCGCCGCGGGCACCGCTGAGGAGGCCGCCGCCGCGGGCACCGCGGCGGGTTTGGCCGGATCGGCGACGGTGAAGCGGTAAGAGCCCTGCACGGCGTGGCCGTCGACGGAGACGACCCGGTAGCCGACGGTGTAGCCGCCGTTGGCCGGCGCCTCGTCGAACGTTACGGTGCCTGTCGCACCGTCGATGACCGGCTCCGAAGTGGGCACCCGCCGCTTGGCGTCGTCCGAGACGACAATGGTGGTGAATTCGGGGTTGAGCCGCTGCAGGAACCGCAACGACACCTTCGGTGGTCCCGCCGGCACCGCGGCGCCGGCTGCGGGAGTGGCCTCGGCGAGGGCGTTGTGCGCCCAGGCCGGCGCGCCGGTCAGCAGCACCGCGGCCAGTACGCCGAGCGCGATCAGCAGCCGTCTCATCCGATCACCCGCTCGCCGATCCAGCCGTCCGCGGCGCAGCCGGGCGGTATCGCGAAGACGGCCGACCCGATCGGTGTGATCCATTCGTTGAACAGGTCCTTTTCGGCGAGGCGTTGCTGGATCGGCAGGTACTGCCGGGCGACGTCGGCCTGGTAGGCCGCGAAGATCAGCCCACTGTCCGGGTGGCCGGCCGCGTTCGGCACACCGTCGTAGTTGTACGGCCGGCGCAGGATCTTCAGCGCCGGGTCGGTGACGTGCGCCCGGGTGACGTGGGCGTAGTCCGGCATGACCGGCAGCCCGGCCGCGTCGACCGCGGTGAAGTCGGGTTCGTCGTGCTCGCGTACCCCGCTCAGTGGTGCTCCGGTGGTCATCCGCCGGCCGACCGCGTTCTCCTTGTCGGCGACGCTGAGCAGGTCCCACCGCTCGATCTCGGTGCGGATCCGGCGGATCACCAGGGTGCTGCTGCCGTCCGCCGACCACACGGCGGCGTCCAGGACGGCGTCCTTCGGGTTGGCGGTGCCGTCCAGTTGGCCGAGCAGATTCCGCTGGGTGAACCCGGCCTGCTGCACGCCGGGGCTGTTGCGGAAGCCGGTCTGCACCCAGCGGACGGCGGCGAACGGCCGGGCGTCCTTGATCAGCATGCGTTGCGCGTGCGCGACCGAGACCGGGTCGTCGGCGCAGATCTGCAGCAGCAGATCGCCGCCGGACCAGCGCCGCTCGAGCCGGTCGATGCGGAAGGCCGGCAGGTCCGCCACCGGCGCGCGGAGCCCGGCCGCCCGGTAGAGGTTCGGTCCGAACCCGAACGTCACGGTCAACCGGGCCGGCAGCAGGGCGAGTGCGGCGTCGGTGTCGCCCAGCGCCGGCTCTCCGCTGGTGAGCCGGGCCGCATCGTCGGAGAGCAGCCGCATCATCCGCCCCAGGGCCCGCCGGTCGGTGCCGGCGGGCAGGGTGAACGCGACGAAGGAGGCGTGCGCGGGCGGCTCGGTGGTCACCCCGGCCTGGCGCGGCCCGTGGAACGGAACCGTCGCGGTGCCGAGGGCTGGGACCGGGCCCGTCTG
>DASWMR010000336.1:0-9802 GCA_036399635.1 Actinoplanes sp.
ATGCCGAGCCGCTGGGCGCTGCGCACCAGCGTCGCGTCGCCGATCTCCATCACGCCGCGAACCAGCTGGTTGCGGGCGAGTACCAGCTCGCCGACCATGTTCAGCAGGGTGTCGAGCAGGTCGACGTCGACCCGGATGGCGCTGTCCGCGATGCTGCGCTTGGGTGCCCCCTGCTGCTGCAGCGCCTCGTTCACCGCGGCCGGCTGGGCCTTGCCCTCCTCGAGCAGGATCGTGCCGAGCTTGCGCTCGTCGCCCTCGATCTGTTGCGCCAGCGCCGATCCCACGTCACTCGGATTGGCAGCACCCGCCTCGACCAGCATCTCGCCAATCGGGCGCCGCTGGCCCTCCACCGGATCCGGCACCACGCGGGCCGGCGACTCATCGAGGGGCACCGGCGCGTCGACCGGGACCGGCGCGGCCTCGCCGCCCTCGGCAGCCGGCGCAGCCTCGGCACCCGGTGCGGCCTCGGCACCCGGTGCGGCCTCGGCAGCCGGCGCAGCCTGGGCGGCGGAGGCTGCCTGAACGGCCGCCTCGCTGGCGTTCATCTGGGCGTTCACCTGGGCGATCGCGGCCTCGACGTCGACCTCGCCCTCGCTGCCGTTCTCCTCGATCGCGGTCAGCAGCGACCGTACGCCGTCGATCGTGGCCAGCAGCACGGTGATCGTGTCGGGGGTGACCGGCAGGACGCCGTCGCGCAACTTCGACAGCAGCGACTCACCCGCGTGGGCCAGCTTCTCCAGCCGCCCGAAGGCGAGGAAACCGCTGGTGCCCTTGATGGTGTGAATCGCCCGGAAGATGCGGGAGATCAGGTCGCGGGAATTGGGTTCCTGCTCCAGCGCCACCAGGTCACGGTCGATCTGGTCCAGGTTCTCGTGGCTCTCCAAAAGGAATTCGCCGACGATTTCGCCCATGTCTTCCATGCTGCCTACCTCCTGCTTGGTTTCCACAGCACTGATCGACGGGAAAGCCGGTCAACTGAGGCACCTCGGTCGCGTCTGTCTTTCAGGCCTCTCCGCCTGGCCGGCGGTAGCGGTAGCCGAACCCACGGACGGACTCGATGGGTGATTCATCCGGATCTGACCAGCCAAGCTTGCGACGGAGCCGCAGCACGGCGAACTTCACCCGTTCCTGCCCGATGCCAGTGGGGTCGTCCCAGGCCTGAGTCAGCAACTGGTTGGGGCTCAGCACCGCTCCGGCGTGCCGGACCAGCGCGTTGAGTAAGCGGAACTCGGTGGGCGTCAGGCGCTTCTCATCGCCCTTGACATAGACCCGGCGCTTGGTCGGGTCGAGGTGCACCAGCCCGTCGTCATAGACCTGGCTGGCCCAGTTGTTCTGCCCGCTGGACGAGCGGCGGAGCAGCGCCTCGACCCGGGCCAGCAGTTCGTTGTTGGCGAACGGTTTGGTCAGGTAGTCGTCGGCGCCGCCGCGCAGACCGCGCACCTTCTCGGCCTCCTGGCCGTGCGCAGTGAGCACCAGCACCGGCACGTCCGAGACGTCGCGCAGACGCTCGAGCACCTGCCAGCCGTCCATCTCCGGTAGGCCGACGTCGAGGACCACCAGGTCGGGGTGCTCGGCGTACGCCTCCTTGAGCCCGGTCCGGCCGTCGCCGGCGTGCGCCACCTCGTAGCCCGCACGACTGAAAAGCAGCCGCAAGGCGAGAGCGATGTCCGGATCGTCCTCGACGACGAGAAGGCGACTCATGCTGTGCTCACCCTGCCCTACCCCTCGTTCGCTCCTGGTCCGAAAGGACGGCCGGTCCCGGGCACGCCGCGGGGCGAGCCTGGGTTCAGCGTCTTCGCGTGGCGTCGCCCGCGTCCCGCAGGCACCGGAATCAACCGCGCAAAGCCACGATAGCGTGATGTCACCGCTTATTTACGGACAGTTACAGTTTACCGGGCTATTCGGCCGCCCGGGATCGTCCGCAGGTATTCGTGGTCGTCCGGCACAGATGCGCAGGGCATCCCCTTAGCGTCACATTTTTCGGTCAGACGAATGCCGGGTTCCGGCAAAGAAGGGACGTACAGCCAGGAAACAGGTGCGATATCCACTGGTGGGCGACTCGGCCCACCGTGGATCCGGGAGGCACCCGTGCACGTCCAGGTCGTTCGACGTCTCGCCCTGCTCGCGGCCGTGCCCGCGCTGCTGGCCGGGACCGCACCGGCCCACGCCGCGGTACCCGTCCCAGCCTTCCCGCGTACCGCGTCGGCCTCTGCCCGGTCGCCGGAATCGCTGATGTCCGAGGTCGTCACCCGGACGAATCAGGTGCGATACGCGCACGGGTGCGGACAACTCGAGGTCGATCACGAACTTACCGTCGCCTCGGTGCGGCAGAGCATCTACATGGCCCGCACCGGCCTGTTCAGTCACGTCTGGCGGGATGGCACCACGTTCATCGCCCGCTCGCGCGCGGCCGGCTACCGGCAGCCCGCCGGGGAGAACATCGCCTGGGGTTACCGCAGCGCCCGCCAGGTGGTGGCCGCGTGGATGCGCAGCCCGAGTCACCGGGAGAACATCCTGAACTGCGACGCCCGCTCGATCGGAACCGGCGTCGTCTACGCGCCGAACGGAACCCCGTACTACACGCAGGTCTTCGGCTACGTGTAGGCCTTACTTACTGCCGTTGCTGCGGTCTACCTAGAGCGCACAGTTGATCAGGACCGGTTCGGGGTGCAGCTCGATCCCGAACCGGTCCCGCACGCCGTCGCGGATGGTCCGGGCCAGGTCGAGCAGCGCGGCGGTCGTGCCGGTGCCACGGTTGGTCAGCGCGAGCGTGTGCTTGGCCGAGATCGCGACGTCGGCGCCACCGAAACCCTTCGGAAAGCCGGCGTGCTCGATCAGCCAGGCCGCCGGGATCTTGACGGTGCCGTCCTCGCCCGGCCAGTGCGGCGCGTCCAGGCCGAGCGCGTCCCAGACCGCGGCCGGCACCACCGGGTTGGTGAAGAACGACCCGGCCGACCAGGTGTCCCGGTCGTCCGGGTCGAGCACCATGCCCTTACGCCCGCGCAGCTCGAGCACGGTGTCCCGGGCCTGCCGCAACGGCACCCGGTCGCCGACCGACACCCCCAGGGTCCGGGCCAGCTCGGCGTACCGGACCGGCGCCGACTCACCGGAGACCGCGAGCCGGAAATCGACCTCCAGCACGACGTAGCGGTCGTTGTGCTTGAAGAGACTGGTGCGGTAGCCGAACTCGCACGCCTCCGGGGACAGCACGCGGATCTCGTCCCGCTTCCGGTCGTACGCATGCACGGCCTCGATGGTGTGCGCAACCTCCTGCCCGTACGCGCCGACGTTCTGGATCGGGGTGGCACCCGCCGAGCCGGGGATGCCGGACAGACACTCGACTCCCGAGTACCCGTTCGTGACGGCGTACCGGACGAAGTTGTCCCAAGGTTCGCCGGCGGCAACCCGCAGCACCACGCTCCCAGCCGGCCTTTGCACCACCTCGATGCCCCGGGTGCGCAGCAACAGCACCTGGCCGGCGAAGCCGGCGTCGCCGATCACCACGTTGCTGCCGCCGGCCAGCAGGAGCAGCGGGCGACCCTCGGCTGCGGCCTCACGCACCGTAGTCACCACCGCGTCCGATTCCGTAGCGACGGTCAACGTGCCGGCGGCGCCGCCTAGGCGTAGCGTCGTATAGGCCGACAGCGGACCGTCACTCCGGGCCATGGTGTTATGCAGGGCAAGAGTGTCGGGTTGCGGGGCGGCACTAACGTCAGACACGGCGTCAACCCTAGGCTCAACGGTTCCGGGAACTCTCATCGGCGGTCCGGTGGAGCGGAGAGAAGCGCGATGAACAGGCTGCACGCATCGAAGGACTTCTGGCTATCGGCCTTGCGGGCGGACGGTCCCGCGCTCCAGGACGCGGTCGCTCAGGCCGGCCCGGACGCCGCGGTGCCGTCCTGCCCCGGCTGGACCGTGGCTGACCTGGTCCAGCACGTGACAACGACGTTGAACTGGGTGCGGCAGAGTGTGCCGCGCGGAGTGACGACCCGACTGCCCGACTCCGAGCTCGTGCCGTCGCCGCCCGCCGCCGACTGGTCCGAGGCCCTGGACGGGCTGCGCCGTGAGCTCACCGGCACGATCGAGACGCTGGAAGCGCTGGAGGCCGATTTCCCGGCGTGGAACTGGGCGCCGCAGGCCAAGACGGCCGGTTTCTGGCACCGCCGGATGGCACACGAGGTCTCGGTGCACCGCTGGGACGCCGAGGCCGCAGCCGGGCGGGCGACCCCGATCGAGACCAAGCTGGCCGCCGACGGGGTGGGCGAGGTGCTCGACACCTGGCTGCCGGCCGGCCGGCGCAACGGCCCGACAGATCTGCACGGCGTCGCCCACCTGGTGGCCAACGACGTCGGCTACGAGTGGTTCGTCCGGCTGCGCGGTGCGGGCGTGGCGCTACTCGACACCGGCACGATCCTGGACACCGACGACCACCACCCGAGGGCCGGCGCGGCGGGGACGGCGAGCGATCTGCTGCTTGCTCTGATGGGCCGGCAGCGGACGGATCGATTGGTCGTGACCGGCGATCCCCGCCTCATCGAGGCGCTGCGCACCGGCTGAGCGATCAATTTGGCCTTGCCGAGGGATTGCTGGGGTTGGATTCGACCCGCATGATTAACCGGTTAAGTTCATGTTACTCCAAGCATCCCAGGAAGCGGGAAACGCATGACGGCAACCGTCACGTCCACGTCGGCCCAGCCGGCCCTCGCCGCGATCTCCTTCCCCGACGGCTTCATCTGGGGCGCGGCCACCGCGTCTTACCAGATCGAGGGCGCCGCACGGGAGGACGGTCGCGGCCCATCCATCTGGGACACCTTCAGCCGTACGCCGGGGAGGGTCTTCGCCGGGCACACCGGCGACGTGGCCTGCGACCATTACCATCGCTACGTCGACGACGTGGCGCTGATGGCCGACCTGGGCCTGAAGTCCTACCGCTACTCGATCGCCTGGCCGCGGATCCAGCCGGACGGCACCGGCCCGGTGAACCTCCGGGGGCTCGACTTCTACGACCGGCTCACCGACGAGCTGCTGAGCAAGGGCATCGACCCGGTCGTCACGCTCTACCACTGGGACCTGCCGCAGACCCTCGAGGACCTCGGCGGGTGGACGAACCGGCTCACCGCCGAGGCGTTCGCCGAGTACGCCCAGATCGCGTACGCCCGCCTCGGTGACCGGGTCGGCACCTGGACCACCCTGAACGAGCCCTGGTGCTCGGCCTACCTGGGCTACGGCAGCGGCATCCACGCGCCCGGCCGGCAGGACCCGGCGGCGGTCTTCGCGGCGGTGCACCACCTGCTGCTCGGTCACGGTCTGGCCGCCAGGGCGCTGCGCTCGGCCGGCGCCGAGAGCGTCAGCATCACGCTGAACCCGGCCGCGGTCTTCCCGGTCGACCCGGCGAACGCGGCCGACGTGAACGCCGCCCGGATCATCGACGGTCTCTCCAACCGGATCTTCCTGGACCCGCTGCTGCTCGGCAAGTACCCGGCCGACATGCTCCAGCACATGTCCCGGTTCACCGACCTGACCTTCATCAAGGACGGCGACCTGGAGACGATCAACGCACCGATCGACGTGCTGGGGATCAACTTCTACCAGCCGTCGTACGTGTCGGCGAAGCCCGGGGCGCCCGGCTCGCTCGACCAGCCGGGCAGCGAGGGCATCGCATACCGCGCGCCGGATGGCCCGGTAACCGACATGAACTGGCTGATCGAACCCTCCGCCCTGGCCAAGCTCCTGGAGCGGATCCACCGGGACTACCCGGGCACCGCCATGCTGATCACCGAGAACGGCGCGGCGTACCCCGAGGTCCCGTCCGCCGACGGCGAGGTGCACGACACCCGGCGCGTCCAGTACCTCGACGGTCACCTGCGCGCCTGCCATGATGCGTTGGCGGCCGGTGTCGACCTGCGCGGCTACTTCGTCTGGTCGCTGATGGACAATTTCGAGTGGGCCGAGGGTTACGCGAAGCGCTTCGGGGTCGTGCACGTCGACTACGCCACGCAGAAGCGGGTGCTCAAGGACAGCGCGAAGTGGTACCGGGAGGTGATCCGGCGCAACGGCATCGCTGAGCCGGGTTCAATCGAGGGGTGACGCGATGGTGACGCGGGAGCGGCCGACCCTGGAAGCGGTGGCGCGGCGCGCCGGAGTGTCCAGGGCGACCGTCTCCCGCGTCGTCAACGGTTCCCCCACAGTCGCCGCCGCGATCCGCGAAACGGTGAACCGGGCGGTCGAGGAGCTGGGCTACGTGCCCAACCAGGCCGCCCGCAGCCTGGTCACCCAACGCACCGAGTCGATCGCGCTCATCCTGCCGGAGACTGCGAGCCGGGTCTTCTCCGACGACCTCTTCTTCCCCGCGATCATCCGCGGCGTCGGCGCCGAGATGGAGGCCGCCGACAAGCAACTGGTGCTGATGATGACCGGCTCGGCGAAGAGCCACGACCGGGTCGAGCGGTACGCGGTGGCCGGCCACGTCGACGGCGTCATGTTCGCCTCCGTGCACGGCGCCGACCCGCTCCCCGGCACCCTCAGTCGACTGGGCATCCCGGTGGTGTGCAGCGGCCGCCCGATCGGCGGCCCAACGGTGCCCTATGTCGACGTCGACCACTTCGGCGGAGTCGCCGCCGCCGTCCGGCACCTGGTGCAGGCCGGCCGCAAGCGGATCGCCACCATCGCCGGCCCGCAGGACATGGTCGCCGGCATCGACCGGCTGGCCGGTTACCGGGCCACGCTGGCCACCGCCGGCCTGCCCGAGCACGTGGCGATCGGCGACTTCACCCGCGAATCCGGAATCATCGCGATGCGCACCCTGCTGGCCGAGGACGCCAAACTGGATGCGGTCTTCGCGGCCTCCGACATGATGGCGCACGGCGCTTTGCTGGCCTTGAAGGAGGCCGGCCGCCGAGTCCCGGCCGACGTCGCCATCATCGGCTTCGACGACTTCGAGATAAGCCGGTTCAGCGAGCCGCCGCTGACCACCGTCCGCCAGCCAATCGTCGAGAGTGGCCGAACGATGGCCCGCCAGCTGCTGGCCCTGATCAACGGCGAGCCCGGCCTCCCGGACGCCATAGTCCTACCCACCGAGCTGATAGTCCGCGACTCCGCCTGACCACCCCCCGGCGCCGCGAGCCCGGCGCTCAGCCCGCTAATCGCCAGAAGGCACCCGGCGCTAGCTCGGCTCGTGGTGGGCGAGCTGGGTGGGAGCGGACGCGGAAAGCGTGGTTGACGGCTCGTCGGCGATCTGGCGGGCCAGCAGGGTGGCGCCGGCGATCGCGGCCGGCATCAGCAAGATCGCGCCCAACGGGATCAGGAAGCTGCAGAAGACCGCCACGCCGAAGCCGAGGGCCAGCGGGCGGTGCCTGGCCAGGGCCCAGCGCCGGTGGCGCAGTCGCTGGCCGCGCCGCTGAAACGGCACCCCGGTCAGCTCGACCGCCAGCAGCCAGCCGCCGATCGTGGCGCCGAGCACCGGGATCACCGTCTGGCCGACCACCGGCAGGAAGCCGAGCAGGAACAGCGGGATGCCGATCAGGACGGTGAGTGCGATCAGCCGCAGCGAGTCGGCCAGGCTGCGGCGCAGCGAGCGCCAGAAGCCGACCTCGACCTCGTTCGGTACGCCGCCGAACTGGCGCTCCACCAGCTCGGAGATGCGCTCGTAGAACGGGTCGCCGATGAGCAGGGTGATCGCGGTGAAGGTGAGGATGCCCAGCAGCACCGCGAGGCCGAGCAGCCCGGCGCCGGCCAGCAGGTGGATCAGGTCACGCCAGGTCTGGGCCCAGTCGTCGGCGAACCAGGTGACCCGGCGGGCCAAGCTCGGCAGGAAGTCGACCATCAAGATCAGCGCGGTCAGGTAGACGGCGCCGGAGATCACGGCCGGGATCAGGCCGAGGAGGAGCAGCTTGGGGTTGCGCAGCAGGAGGCCGAGGCCGCGACCGAGCAGGCCCGCGCCGCGGAGGAACTGCTGCACGGCACTGAGCGGACGACTCGTCGGCGACTCCACGACTGGGCAGCTTAGGCCCCCCGGTTACGCCACGACCAGTCCACCCACCACCCGGCCGGACGCCGCTCGCGCCAGTCGAACGGGAAGTTGTCGCCCATGCTGGGGTCGACGGTGACCGGAGTGGACGGGTCGTCGGTGACGACGATGTCGGTGGGGGTCGGCACCGGCGGCTGGGTCAGCGTCGGCCACGCGGATTCCGGTTCGGACGTGGACGGCGCGGACGGGGTCGCGGACGGTGGGCTGCTCACCCGATGGGTCGGTGGGCTCACCTTGCCGGATGGTGTCGGCGAGGCGGTGGGTGACGGGTCCGGGCTTGGCGAATATCGTGCGGTGACCGGTGTGGTGGTGCCGGCACGCAGGGGGGCGGCTCCGATGCCACCGGCCCCGCCCGGCAGGCTGACCTCGGACACACTGCGGTGCGGAGTCGCGGACGTCCAGCCGACCGCCACCGCAATCGGCAAACCAAACGCCACGAGTCCGAAAAAGATGGATTTAGGGGATAACTGCACGACGGAACAACCGGTCCAGAGCGCGAAGAAGTTACGGCCACGAGCGAGAAGGCCTCAGTCCACCGGTACGCCCGCAGGCCGCCATTCATGCGTTGAGGAAGCCGGAGATGCGGTCCCGCAGCTCGCGCCGGTTGTTCCACAGCACTGCCGGACGGTCGTACACGTGCAGCTCGGCCCCCGGCAGCAGCTCGGCGAGCCGCTCCGCCCAACCCACCGGATGCACCTCGTCGTCGAGGCACCCGAGGATCAACGCGCGCCCCCGGAACGCCCGGAGCGCCGACTCGTCCGCCACCGCCGGTTGGTGCCAGAGCGTTGTCAACTCGGCGGCCAGACCGTCGCGCTGCAGCTGCTCGACACGCTGGCGCAGGTAACTCCACCCGGTCGGCGTGTTGCGCACCGACGGCGGCAGCTCCAGCTCCGCCGCCGCGGCGATCGCGGCGGCCTCGCCCGACTCCACCGCGGCCAGGAGGCGCTCGACCCGGGCCTCGGCCGCCGCGGGCCGGGTGCCGTCGAGCGGCGCGGGCAGATAACAGACCACCCGCTCGAACCGGTCGGGCGTGTCGCGCAGCAGCCGGCAGAGTGCACCGGCGCCCATGCTGAGGCCCACCGCCCGGGTGGCGCCGGTCCGGTCGGCGACGCCCCGCAGGTCCTGGGCCAGGTCGCCGAAGCTCCACGGACCGGGCGGCGAGTCGGACCGGCCGTGCCCGCGGAAGTGGAAGAAGACCCGGCGGCCGGCGACCGCGCTCGCCAACGGGCGAGTGCCGCCGATGTCGCCGCCCAGCCCGTGCGCGAAGACCGTCGTGGGCTCCCCGACACCGGTGATGAGCCGCTCCAGGCGTACGCCCGACGGGGTTGAAATGATCTCGGTGGGCGGACCCGGGAGCGTCGGCCGGCCGGAGCGCGGACCGGTCGGGTCGGGCCGCTGCAGGCGCGGACCGCCGTCCGGAGGCGGCGGACCGAACCGTCTCACCAGAAGCCTTTGCCGTCCGTCAGGTCCTTCAGACCGGGCCGGACGTCGAGCAGATAGATCATTGCGGCGGCAATGCCGATCATGCTGAAGATCCCGGTCCCGCTGCTCACCAGCAGGGTCAGCACGATGCAGACGGCGAGGATCGCCGCCCACGCGCCCTTGGGCAGGGTGCCGATGGCCTGGAACCCGTCGCCCCGCTGAGTCAGGCAGTGGATCAGGGCCACCGCCTGGATGACCAGCGAGAAGATGAAAATGACGAGGTTCAGATAGAAGGCGACCTCGTGGTGGAAGTGCGGCGCGGAGTAGGCCATGAGGGAAAGTCTATGCCGCGGG
>DASWMR010000337.1:0-21245 GCA_036399635.1 Actinoplanes sp.
GGCCCTGGATGCGCCCGGCCAGGTGGTTGAGGGCGCCGGCGACCTCGCGCAGTTCCGGCGGGCCGGTGGGATCGGCGCGGGCGTCCAGCTCGGCGTTGGCCAGCCGGTGGGAGACGGCGGAGAGCTGGGCGATCGGCGCGACGAACGTGCGGGCCAGCCGATCGGCGACCAGCAGGCCGAGAACGATCAGGGCCAGCCCGAGGCCGGCGAGGGTGAGCCAGGCCCGGCGTACGCCCCGGGTCAGCTCGGCGTCCGCGACGACGGTACGCAGGACGGTCGTTCCGTCCGCGCCGACCACCGGCACCACCACCTCCCGCCCGGCCGGTGTCGTCACCGTCAGCGAGCTTCCGCGGGCGCGGGCAAGCCGCACCGCCGGGGTGACCGGTGCCGGGGCGCCGAGCACCACACCGTCCGGCAGGAAGACACTCACCGGCACCGACTGCGCGCTCACCGCCAGCCGGATCGCGTCCCGGTCGCGCGTGCCGACCAGCGGCACGATGCTCTGCACGACGTCACCGGCCCGACTCAGCGCCCGGTCCGCAGCCACCTGCCGCACCAGCAGGGCGAGCGGCACGAGGAAGGCGAGCAACACCAGCACGGTGGTGGCGGCGACCAGCAGGGTCAGCCGGGCCTTCACGACGGCTCGCTCAGGCGGACCCCGACGCCGCGTACGGTGTGCAGGTAGCGCGGTGCCTGCGCGGTCTCGCCCAGCTTTCGCCGCAGCCAGGACAGGTGTACGTCGACGGTCTTGTCGGCGCCGCCGTAGGGCACCTGCCAGACCTCGCCGAGCAGCTCCCGCTTGGTGACCACCTGCCCGGCCCGCGCCGCGAGATGGTGCAGCAGGTCGAACTCGCGTGGCGTCAGCTCCACCGCCCGCCCGTCCAGCTCGACGGTCCGCGCGGCCGGATCGATCCGCAGCCCACCGACCGCGACGACGGCCGAGGCCGGGGCATCCGGGTCGGTACCGCGGCGCAGCACCGCCCGCACCCGGGCATCCAACAGTGCTGCCGTGAACGGCTTGACCAGAGAATCGTCGGCGCCCGCGTCGAGCACCCGGACGATCTCCGCCTCGTCGTCCCGCGCGGTCGCCACAATCACCGGTACGGCGCTGACCGCTCGGAGCATGCGCAGCAGCTCACGGCCGTCCAGGTCGGGCAGCCCCAGGTCGAGCACCACGAGATCGGGCCGCTCGGCGAGGGCGGTCTGCAGCCCGTCCATCGCCGTGGTCGAGGCCGCCACCGCGTGCCCGCGCTCTCGCAGGGCGCGCAGCAGCGTGGTCCGGATGGCCGGGTCGTCCTCGATCAGCAGCAGAGTGGCCACGGCTGCACGGTAGCCGTGGCGGCGCCACCCGGGCGCCGCAACCCGGTCTTCCGGTTGATCACGGGATGCGCCTTACGGGCGCCACTCGGGGCGGAAACCCTCCCGACCGGCGTACGCATTGACCAGCAGACGCAGCGAGTCGTCCATGGCTTGGCGGTAGCCGGCGTCCTTGCCCTGTGAGTACTTCATCGAGTGCGCCTCGGGCTCATGGGCCTCCTCGTATAACTTGAGGAACCACCGCTTCGAGTTGATGTCGGCCACGATCTGCCTCGGCCGGTTGCAGTCGCATCCGGTGTCCTGGCTGTAGTCCGAGGTGCAACTGCGGGCGTGGATGTTCGGCGCTTCGCGGTGATCGGCGCTGAGCTGAAGTTCGAGCCATGCGATTTGCTCCTTCACCAGCTCATACTCCCACCTCGGCAGCGGCCGATAGGCCTTCTCGGGCATCCCGGCGGGCCCGCCTTAACCGTCTCTTATCGGTGCGCGGGGACCGCGTTAGCGGTCCCCGGGGGATAGTCGGATCATGAACCTGCTGGATCGGCTCGGCCGGCGGCCCGCGATCATCGCGGGCGGTTGGGTGGTCGCGGCGGTGCTGGCCGTACTGGCCGGACTGCTCGGGATCAGCGTGATCGGAAACGGTCTCACCTCGCGCCAGGCGGCGCCGGTCGAGGAGGCCGACATCATCAAGGAACTGTCCGGGCTCACCGCCTCGGCTTCCGCGACACCAGTCCCCCAGTCGCCGACCGAGTCGCCGACCGAGTCGCCGTCCCAGTCGCCGTCCCAGTCGCCGTCCCAGTCGCCGTCCGAGCCGCCGGGGGGTTCGCTCGGGTCGCGGCCGGAGGCGACTACGTCCCTGCGCACCCGGGGCGGCACGGTTGTGGCCGATTGCGCGGGCATCATCTCGATGGCGCCGGCGCAGGGCTTCGCGGTGCACGAGCAGCGGGCGTCGGAGGGTGAGTTCCGCGGCGTGCGCGACAACCACGACCGCGTCAAGGTCGACCTGACCTGCACGGACGGGGCCCCCAGGGTCTCCGTCCGCTAGCCAGCCGGTGGCTCAGCGCTGTGGTGTGTATAGGTGAGCAGAGCAAGGACGGGTTGGCAGGCGGCCGGTGGTCTCAGCCCGACTCGGGCTGGGCGGACGGGTCGGCGGGCTCGCGCGTGTCAGGCTAGCGCGAGCCAACGGCTCAGCGCGTGTCAGGCCAGCGCGAACCAACGGCCCAGCGCGTGTCAGGCCAGCGCGAGCCGAGGGCTCAGCGCGTGTGAGGTCGGTGCGGGCCGGTGATGGAGCGCAGGCGGGCCAGCCGGCTGCCGCGGATCAGCACCCGGCGGCGGCCGACGACCCGGCCATCCTCGGCCATCTCGACGCCGTCCGCCTCGAACCAGTGCTCGCCGTCCTGCATCAAGGGCTTACTCCAGTCGATGCCGTCGATCGCGAGGTGCAGCGGTCCCACGCCGAACCGGTAATCCTCCTCCGCGATGATGTGCACGCGCTGCTGCGGCGCTTCCACGTCCATTCCGCTCCCCCCAGGTTTTCGCCCGATTTCTGCCGGGCCGAGCATCGCGACCGGATCCCGTCCATCCAAACTGAACCTCCGAACGCGCTAATTCAAGCGCAGATGCACGTGCATCTGCGCTTGAACGTACAAATGGATGATCGGATAGTGACAGACCGCCATTCGGCCGATACAACATCGACGTATTTCTATGGCTGGTCGCCCGGGTGCCGAACAGGGCCGGGCCGCTGGTGGCGGTCCGGCCCTGTTGTCCCCGGGCTAAGCAGGTGGGGTGGTCAGCGGACCTCGATCCGCACCACGTCGAGAGCGGGCGTCTGGTTGGCCCGCTCCATCATCGGGATCCGGTGCGAACCGTCACCGGCCCACGAGGCACACTGCGCGACACCGGCCGTCGGCATGCCGGTGACCTGGATGTTCACCGAGTCCGGGCGGGCACCGCCCTGGCCGTCCTCGGTGGCCACGAAGAATGCCGGCACCGGGTCCGGCTCCGGCGCCTCGTTGGTGCTCTCCAGCATCCGGCACGCGGTGTGGAAGTGCCCACGGACCAGGCCGTTCTGCAGCACCGAGCTCTCCACGTAGTAGCCACCCTGGCCGGCCGCGAGGAACCGGTCGCGGATCAGGTTGCGGGTGCTGACCGTCAGGGTGAACTGCTGGCCAGGGCGGACCCGGGTGGGTGCCCGGGTGATCAGCAGCGACGGGTTGTTGCCGGCCGACCCGACCTCACCGAACTCGGTCGAGACGCACCGGTTGCCGACCTGGAAGCCGTCGTGCGGGTCCAGATTGCTGTCGTCGCAGCTGTTGGCGAGGATCCCCAGGTTGGCGCCGGGAACGGCCTGCTGGTCGTCCCCCTCGTCCTGCTGGCCACCGCCCTGCTGGCCGCCACCCTGCTGAGCGCCACCCTGCTGGCCGTTGTCGGCGCCCTGGCCAGCGTCGACACCCTGGTTAGCGTCGTCGCCCCCGCCCTCGGCGACCGTGCAGACCGCCAGGGCGTCGGCGTTGAGGTCCGGTTTGTCGCCGTTGCGACCGATCGCCGTCTCGATCCGATTGATTGTCGAGCGGCGCTTGTCCGCCAGCGGGCCGAGGATCGAGTTCTGGATGAAGTTGTCGCCGCCCTGGCCCTGTGTGCTCTCGATCCGGGCGTTGGCCTCGGCGATCTGCTTTTCCAGCAGTTGCAGATTGGTCTGCACTTCGTCCGCGGCCCGGTCTGGCACGTCGACGTTCACGGCGACCTGCGGACAGTTGACCGTGGGCGTCCCCTCGGCGGCGGCGGCAATGCCCAGCCCGGCGCCCACGACTGCCACCGCGACGCCCGCGACCGCGCCGATCCGCCAGGGCCGGGAGCTCGTCCGAGAGCCCAGAAGGGAGCTCAGACGTGACCGCGAGGAGTAACGAGACTTGGTATACCGGGACCTGTTCATAGGGACCTGCGCTTTCCCGACCGGGCACCACTGGGGCTTCACCCGTGCATACGGGTGAGCTCCCCGGGTCGGATCAACGCGGCGCAATCTGATTTCGCACACTCGTGACCTGCGGGAATGAGGTGAGGCGAACTCACTTCGTCGGCAACACCCGGGCGATCTTGGTCGACGTGCTGCTGCTGCCGGCCGGGGCGTAGGCGACACTGCCGTCCGGGTACGCCGTGAACGCTTGGTAGTCGTGATCGCGTACGGCCACGGTGATCTTGCTACCGATGATCTGATCCCGGTGAACAAGCGCACTTTTTACCGGTTAAGCGCAGCCGCGCAAGACGGTTCCGGGCGCCTCGGCCGGGATGCCCCGGCGGGCGCGTTCGGCGCGGACCGCGACCTCGACGATGTCCCAGATCGCGCCGACGGCCGCGATGGCGATGACGATCCCGCCCAGCCAGCTCAGCGGGTCGGCCGAGCCCCAGTCGATACCGGCGACGAACTCCGGGTTGAAGAACCGGTCGGTCGATGCCAGCCAGATGATCGGGGCGGCGAACAGGACCGCGAGCACTGCATTGATTGCGGTCACCGCGTGCGTCCAGGTGGCGCGGCGGAAGACCCACACCGCATAGGCGCATTCGCCGAGCAGCACCGCGATGAGGAACGGCCACCAGAATGACCAGTTCGCCGGGTCGAGCGCGGGCACCGTACTGAACGTGAACTGCTGCAGGATCAGCGCGACGATGAGCAGCACCGGCCACAGGACGGTGGGCACCAACTGGCCGGCGGTCAGCGAGCCGGGCTCGTATCTCGGCAGGTGGTCGAGCGTCCACGGGCCGCCCCGCAGGTCGGTCCGGGCCACGCCGGTCCGCTCCAGGACCGCGAAGATCGCGGTGCTCCAGAAGGCCAGGTGCGCCCCGGTCGTGATGACCGTCGAGACCGCGGTGCCGATGATCGGCCCGATCGCGGCGTCGTCGAGCACCTTCAGCACCACGGCCACCACCACGACGATCGGTAGCACCACGGAGAAGAGGAAGACCAGCAGGCGCCGCCAGATTCCAAAGAGCTCCGGGCCGATCAGGTAGCGGGGACCGCCCGCGTAGCCGTCGGCGAGCCGCTCGGGATCGCCCAGCTCGAGCAGTGCGTTCTCGGTGGCCGCCTGGTGCGGCTCGCCACCGGCCACCCGGGCCTCGACCGCGTCGTCGATGGCGGCCCGCAGCTCGCGGTCGATGTCGGCCCGCTGCTTCTCCGGGACCCGGCGCAGCGCGGTGAAGACGTAACGGTCGATGAGAGTGGTCATGCGGGGCTCCCGGAGGTCGTCGAGGGGTGGTCGGCGGACGGGCCGTCGAGATCGGTGACCGCGTGGTCGAGGCGCGTCCACTCGGTGCGCAGGGCGGCGGCGATCGCGTCGCCCTGCTCAGTGGTGCGGTAGAACTTCCGCGGCCGGGCGTCGTCGGTGTTCCACGAGCTGGTGAGCAGGCCCTGGGTCTCCAGCCGGCGCAGCAACGGGTAGAGCGTGTTGGCCTCCACCTCGAAGCCGGCCGCGCTGAGCGTTTCGAGCAGCGAATAGCCGTAGCCCGGCGTGCGCTGGACCGTGAGGCTCGCGACGACGCCCGTGCCGCGCCGCAGCTCCTGCAAGTGGCTGGCTAGCGTCGCATCCATTGTCATGCCAAACACCATACTGTGTCTAACACGCTATAGCAACGACTACATCATCATCGTGCAGCTCTCGGCCCACCAAAAAGCCCGCCTGCGGTCGCAGGCGGGCTAGGCAGGAGAGCCGGTCATTCCGGCTCTTCCTCCGGGACCGGCACCGGGGCCGGCTCGCTCAACTGCTCCCGCAGATAGCCCCAGACCACCGCGATCAGGGCCGTCACCGGCACGGCCAGCAGGCTGCCCACGATCCCGGCCAAGCTCCCACCGAGGGTCACCGCAAGCAGGATCACGGCGGCGTGCAGGCCCAGGCCACGGCTCTGCACCATCGGCTGGAACACGTTTCCCTCGAGCTGCTGCACCACCACGATGATGGCCAGCACGATCAGCGCATCGGTCCAGCCGTTCGAGACGAGCGCGATCAGCACCGCGACGAATCCCGCGAACAGGGCACCGACGATCGGCACGAACGCGGAGACGAAGGTCAGCACCGCCAGCGGCAGCACCAGCGGCACCCCGACGATCCACAGGCCGACGCCGATGAAGACCGCGTCCAGCAGGCCGACGAAGGCCTGCGAGCGGACGAACGCGCCCAGGGTGTCCCAGCTGCGCTGCGCCACGATCGGCACGTCCACGGCGAGCCGGCCCGGGAGCTGGCCGCCGAGCCACGGCAGGAACCGCGGCCCGTCCTTGAGGAAGAAGAACATCAAGAACAGCGCCAGTACGGTCGTGACCAGGCCGTTGATCAGCGTGCTCACACCGAGGAGGGTGGCCGTGGCGATGCTGCCGACGCTGCCCTGGATGCGGGCGACCGCGGCGTTGAGCGCCTTCGTGACGTCGTCGTCGCCGATGTTCAGCGGCGGCCCCGACGCCCATTTCAGCAGCGACCCGATACCGTTGTTCACTCCGGTGGCCAGCTCGCCGGCCTGCGCCGCCACCGGCACCGCGATCAGCACCACGGTGCCGGCCGCGAGCAGCAGGAACAGCAGGGTCACCACGGTCGCGGCCAGTGCGGGCGGCAGGCCGCGGTTGCGCAGGAAGCGCGCCACCGGCCAGGTCAACGTGGTGATCAGCAGGGCCACGACCAACGGCCACACCACCGACCAGGTCCGGCCGAGGATCCAGAGGGCCACCCAGGCCAGCAGCAGGACCAGCAGCATCTGCAGGGACACACGCGCCGACGTACGCAACGCGGCCTGTGTCTTCGACGAGCTCAGCGGAGCGGGCATGCCCCCACCCTAGAGATGCATCCCGGTGCATTCATGTTCGGCGACCCCGACATGCCGCAACAAGAGCGCTTCAGTCCGGTCTAGGGCGGTGGCGGGGTGGTCGGACGGGTGCTTCAGTCCGGTCCAGGCGGTGGCGGGGTGGTCGGACGGGCGCTTCAGTCCGGCCCAGGGGCTGACGCTGGTTTTTGGGGTTGGTCAGCAGCTGGTCAGGCCGGGTCGCTGGGGCGTTCTCGCAGGTCCACCTCGGCGCTGTTCTGCAGGAAGCTCTGGTGGGACACCGGGACCAGCACCGCGTTGCGGTGGAAGTCGGGCACCGTGGTGGCGCCGCAGCTGATCATGGTGGCCTTCAGCTTCGAGACGGTGGTGGCGACGTTGTCGTAGAGGCTGCCGGCGTACGGCACGTAGCCGTCGACGCCCTCCTCGAAGACCAGCGAGTCGCCGCCGCCGTGGTCGTAGCGGGAGACGTTGCGGGCCCGCTGCGACCCCTCGCCCCAATACTCCTTGTAGAACTGGCCGCGCACCCGGACCAGCGGTGACGGGCTCTCGTCGAAGCGGGCGAAGTAGCGGCCGAGCATCACGAAGTCGGCGCCGAGGGCCAGCGCGATGGCCATGTGCGAGTCGTTCAGCAGCCCGCCGTCGCAGCACACCGGGACGTAGGTGCCGGTTTCGGCGGCGTACGCGTCGCGCTCCTGGACCACGTCGATGAGCGCGGAGGCCTGGCCCCGCCCGATGCCCTTCTGGTCGCGGGTGATGCAGATCGAGCCGCCACCGATGCCGACCTTGACGAAGTCGGCCCCGGCCTCGGCGAGGTAGCGGAACGCCCGGCCGTCGACCACGTTGCCGGCCCCGATGCGTACAGTATCGCCGTATTTGTCGCGAACGTACCTGAGCGTCTCCGCCTGCCAGACCGAGTAGCCGTCGGAGGAGTCGATGCACAGCAGATCGGCGCCGGCCTCGACCACGGCCGGGATGCGGTCGCGAAAGTCGCGGGTGTTGACCCCGGCACCGACCCGGAACCGCTTGTCGGCGTCGATGCTCTCGTTCCGGAACCGCTTGTGCAGCTCGTAGTCGCGGCGCAGGACGACGGACTCGAGCCGGCCCGCACCGTCGACGACCGGCAGCAGGTCGAGCCCGTGGTCCCAGATCAGCGTGTTCGCCTCGGGGAGGGTGACGGTCGGCGGCGCAGTGACGATGCCCGCGGCGGGACGCATGCGTGACTCGACCGCGTCGTCCAGGTCGTGCCGCTGCGGGTGGAAGTCGCGGGTGGAGATCAGCCCGAGGAAGACGCCCTTCGGGGTGCCGTCGTCGGTGACCACGGCGATGTCCCGTTCGGCGCTGCTCAGCAACCGACTGACCTGGCCGAGCGTGGCGGTCGGCGCGATGTTGAGGTCGGAGTGCCGGAAGCCGGCCTTGTGGCGTTTGACGGCGGCGACCATCGCGACCTGGTCGGCGATCGACTGGTTCTGGTGCAGGAAGCTGAGACCGCCGGTCTGCGCGAGCGCGATCGCCAGCCGCGGCGACGACACCGCGCCCATGATGGCGCTGGTCAGTGGGGTCGCTATCCGGATCGGGGACACTTCGCCGACGCGGTGGCGGACGAGGCCGGTGCTCAGGTCGGTGCGGTCGGGGGTGCAGTGCTCGGTGGTGAGGCTGGGCACGAGCAGGAACTCGTTGAGGGTACGGGACACCTCATTGAGGATGATCATGGTGGCTTCTCCTACCGGGCTCGCTCTTGCCCGGTGCAACGGCGCGGCGAGGGATGCGACACGATAACAGGCCCAGCGCGACCCGATGGTGCGCGCGGCCCCCGCCGATACTGCGGTGAGATGGCTCACAGCCACCGTACGATCGCAGTCGGTCACCAAAGCTCATGTCCCACCCGCGGCAACCGATCGTCACAGCATCGGCAAGCGGGAGGGGAACCGATGACACCACCTGGGTCACGGGTGTTCTCCGGCCGCAACGTCCTGCTCGGGTACGCCGTGGTCGTCGTCGCGGTCGTCGGCATCCTGCTGGTGCGGCCCAGCGGCGTCCTCCTCGCCGCCGGCATGTCGCCGATCTTCGCCGTACTGGTCGGCTGCCGCGTCCACCAGATTCGGGACCGGCTGCCCTGGCACCTGCTCATGACCGGAATGTGCCTGCTCACGATCGTCAACGCGAGATGGTTCATCACCGTGGAGATTCTCGGCGAGCCGCCGCCGATCGACGTGTTGGCGACCCGCCTGTTGCAGATGGGCGGGTACATCGCCGTTCTCGCCGCCAGCATCGTCGTGGTGATGCGCCACGCTCCGCAGGATGCCGGCGGTGTGGTGGACGCCGCCCTGGTCGGGACCGCGATGGCCGCCCCGGTCTGGGCGATCCTGCTCCATCCGCGCCTGGACGCCAATGGTGCGGCCGGCGCGGCGCAGGTGCTCCCGCTTGTTCAGATCTTCGTGGTGCTGGCCACGGCCGGTGCCCTGCTGCGTATCTCCCGGACGACCAAGCAGGCTCGGGCCTCGCTCAACCTCTTCTTCGTCTCGCTGTCCTCGACCGTCTTCGGCCTGGTTGGCTCGGTCCTGCTCACCGATCCGGTGACCGGCAAACAGTCCCTGCTGATCACCGTCTTCTGGGTGGTCGGCTATCTCAGCCAGGCCGCCGCCGCGCTGCATCCCACTGCCGCCGCGTTCACCCAGCCGACCGAGTGGCGCCGCGACGAGCTGTCCACCATGCGGTTGACCCAGCTCGGCGCGGTCCTGCTGGTCTCGCCGGTGATCGGCGGCGTGCCGTACCTGTTCGGCGTCGCCCCGGACTACCTGCTCCTGACCCTCGGCCCGTTGCTGACGGTGCCGCTGGTGCTGGTCCGGTTCGGCCAGCTCAACCGGCAGCGCACCCGCGACCAGCAGGCGCTCGCATTCCAGGCGACGCACGACGAACTGACCGGGCTGGCCAACCGACGGCACCTGATGTCGATGGCCGGCGACGCCACCGACCGCCTGCGCACCGGCATCCTGCCGGCGCTGGCGGTGCTCTACTGCGACCTCGACGGCTTCAAACCGATCAACGACCGGCTCGGCCACGACGCCGGCGACCATGTGCTGCAGGCGGTCAGCGAGCGGCTGCGGTCGGTGCTGCGCGACGGCGACCAGGCCGGGCGCATCGGCGGCGACGAGTTCCTGATCCTGTGCCCGGGGATGGACATGGCCAGCGCCCAGGCCCTGCGGCAGCGGGTCGAGGAGGCGGTCTCCGCACCGCTGATCTGGCGCGGCGAGGAGCTCCGGGTGGGCATCACGGTCGGCGTGGCGGCGGCCGACGGCGCCACCAAGACGTGCGCCGACGACCTGATCACCGCGGCCGACCAGTCCATGTACGTCCTCAAGCGGGAACGCCGCAAGACCCAGACCGACCGGTGCGCGGTCTGACCGCCGGGATATCTGACGGCCGGGATATCTGACGGCCGGGATATCTGACCGCCGGGATATCGGATGACCGGCACCCGCCGCCGACCTAGCATCCGGGCTATGGACCAGCTTGCCGAGCAGCGCGAGTACTACCGGCAACGAGCACCGGAGTACGACGAGTGGTGGCAGTCCCGCGGACAGTACGCGAGGACGCCTGAGCAGCACCGACGGTGGGCCGAGGACGTGCAGGAGGCTGAGCATGCCCTGGACGCCTTCGCACCCACCGGGGATGTGCTGGAATACGCGGCCGGCACCGGCTGGTGGACCGAGCGGCTGGCCCGGCACGCCACCCGCCTGACCGCGGTGGACGCGGCCGACGAGGCGCTCGAGGTGAATCGCCGGCGCACCGGCGACGCCGACCGCATCACCTACCTGCGGGCTGACATCTTCGACTGGTCGCCGCCGCCGGCCGCGTTCGACGTAGTCTTCTTCGGCTACTGGTTGTCGCACGTGCCGGAGGATCGACTGGCCTCGTTCTGGCAGCACGTGGCGACGGCGCTGCGGCCGGGCGGCCGGGTCTTCCTGCTGGACAGCTACCGCGATATCCGGCTGCCCGACGACGTCCAACCCCGGGTGCTCAACGACGGCCGCCGCTTCCAGGTGATCAAGCGGTACTGGCAGCCCGACGAACTAACCGGGTACACCGCCGACCTGGGCTGGCGACTGACCGCTTCGGTCACTGCACACGGCGCGATTCTGTACGCACACGGGGCCCGTTGACGCGGCAACGAAGTGATCTACGATCCTCGACGTGTTCGATGATCAACTCCTGGACGACCTGTACGCCGCCGCCCGCGCCGGCGACATGGCCGCGTTCCAGGCAGGGGTCGCTCCGCTGTGGGCGGCGGCCGAGAAGGCCGGGCCGGGCGAGGCGGCCCTCGCCCTTGAGCGGATCACCGGGCTGTTTCCACTGGTGCCGGTGGGAGCGTCCGCCCGGCTCGCCGCCGTGGCCGTCACGCTGGTCGAGCGCGGCGCACCGCCGGACGCGGCAATCAGGGCGGCCTCGAACGGGCTGCTCGCAACCCTGACCGCGGCCGGCGACTTCGTCGACTCGTGGCGGGCGATGGTCGGCCGGAAGGTGCCACTGCCCGATCCCGGGGACGGGCAGGACGCGTACGAGACCACGATCGCCCGGCTGATCCGCGGCCGACGCTGGCCGGTCCGCCGGGGGCTGCCCTCGGACCAGGCGATCGTCCGGGCCAGCGCGTGGTTCATGCTCGACGACTGGACGCTGCCGGCCCGCACGCTGCTCACCGACCGACGGACGCGCACGGCGTTCCCGTGCCGGACCGAGACGGCCCGGCTGGTCGCCCGGCTCGCGGCCGACCGCGGCGATCTCGACGACCTGCTCGAGCTGCTCACCGTGCTCGACGACGAGACCCTGGTGGTGCTGCACCGTGCGGACGGCCGGGCCTACCTGGTGACCATCTGCGGGGTGGCCGACAACTTCCAGCTCTACACGCTGCTCGCCGGCGCGCTCGGCGACGTGATCACCGGCCTCGCGCCGGAGCCGTCCTGGGTGGCCGCGGCGGGCACCGGCCCGGCGGACGCCGCCGAGCGGATCGAGGCGCGGTTCCAGCTCACCGACGGGTACGGCGAGTACGTGCCGGTGCAGGGGCGGCCCGCCGACATCCCGCTGCTCGAGGACCGCCGCGTGGTCGTGCTCGACCCACCCCCGTACGGCCGCAGCTGGGATCTGGGCCGGACCCACGACGGCCTGACACCGGACGTCCGGCTTCTCGCGGTCCTCGACGACAAGACCGCCGCGCACTGGCGATCCGCCGTCGCCGGACCGCCCGCGGTCCCGGAACCCGCACCCGCCCATTTCCACTTCGCACTGCGCCGGGGAACCGTGGAGATCACCGCTTGATCAGGTGAGCTCCCGGCCCGTCGGCACCTGGGCGGACACGCTGTCCAGCTCCTGCAACTGCTGGGTGAGATGGCTGTCCAGCGCCGCCTGGTAACCCTTCGCCAGCTGGCCGAGCCGCTCAATCTCGTCGAGCAGCGCGTTACGCCGGCTCTCCAGACTGTTCATCGACTCGGTGTGGTTGCGCCGCGCGTCGCCCTCGATCCGGCCGGCCAGCACCTGCGCCTCGCCGACCACCTGCTCGGACTTGCTCCGGGCCTCGGCCAGCACCGACTCCGACTCCTGTCGGGCGTCGCGCATGTGGTCGTCCGCGGTGCGCTGGGCCATCGCCAGCACGCGCTCGTTGCCGGGCGACGTCGGTGCGGCGGCCGGCGGCGCGGCGTTGCGGGCCTGCTCCAGCTGCATCTGCAGGCTGCGGGCCTGCTGCTCGGCGCGGCCGCGGGCCTCCTGCGCGCGCTGCAGCAGAGCCGCGATGTCGGCAAGCTCGGCGTTGGCCGCCATGTTGGTGGCGGACGGGCTGGGACCACCCACGCCGCCGCCGCGCTGCATCTGGTCGTGCAGCGCCTGGTTCTCCTCGAGGAGGCGGATCAGCTCCTGCTCGACCTCGTCGAGGAACGCGTCGACGTCTTCCTCGTCGTACCCGCGCTTGCCGATCGGTGGCTTCTTGAAAGCCATGTTGTGGATGTCGGCTGGCGTCAGCGGCATTGTGCTCCTCGGATCGTCGGGGGTGCGATCATCCCGCGAATCTTACGCAACAACGCCGCCGACCGGCGCTGACGTATGGGTGAGCGGGGCGTCACACCGCCCGGCCGGTGCTCTCCCGACGGCGGATGGTGATCGGCGGGCCGGCGTGTTCGCGAGCCGGTGCACCGCTCAGCGCGGCCAGGACCGCCCGGCCCAGCGCCAGGCCATGTTCGTGCACGTCGACGCCGAAAGCCGACAGTGGAGGCACCGCCAGCTCGCACAACGGCGAGTCGTCGCACGCCAGCAGGCTCACCGTGGCCGGCACCGGCACCTCGGCGCGCACCAGCTCCTGTTCGGCGGCGACCGCCATCACGTCGTTGTCGAACACGACCGCGGTCGGTGCCGGGCCGCCGGCCAGAAGTTCGCGGATGCCGCGAACTCCGGCGTCCTTGCGGTAGTCGCCCTCCACGATGTGCACCACAATGTCGTGCCGCTCCCCCGCGGCACGCATCGCGGCGGACCGCTCGGAGGTGTGCACCAAGCCGGCCGGCCCGCTCACCCGGCCGACGACCCGGTGCCCGAGCGACGCCAGCATGTCCATCGCCGCGGTCATCGCCCCGGCGTCGTCCGTCACGACCTTGTGGAACGCGGGGCCGCCGGAGTGCCGGCCGGCCAGCACCGCGGACAGCCCGAGCTCGGCCAGCCGGGCCGGCCGCACGTCATCGTGCACCAGGTTGACCACCACGACCGCCTCGACCGTGTGATCGCCGGCCCAGCGGTCGTAGGTGGCCAGTTCCGCGGCGAGGTCGGGCACGACCAGCAGCAGGACGGTGACGCCGTGTGGTGCCAGCGCGTCCTCCATGCCGTTGATCAGCTCCATGAAGAACGGTTCGACGCCGACCTGCGCGGCGCCGCCGGTCAGCACCAGCCCGATCAGCCGGCCCGACATCAGATGGCCCGCATCAGATGGCTGCCGTGCGCAGCACCTCGGGGGCTGCGAAGGCCGCCGGGTCCACGGTGGCCGCGGTGCTGACCGTGAACGTGTGGCTGTCGCCGGGCAGCAGGTCGATCAGCATGTCGTCGGCCACCGCGTCCGGGGCGACCCGGTCGACGAGCAGGGTGACGTCGCGGGCGAAGGACGTCGCGGTCACCGTGACGGAGTATCCACCCTCGAACGGCACCGCGGTGGCGGACACCGCGTCCGGCTGGTACGCCAGGTCGAAGTCCTCGGCGAACAGGTGGGTGGTCCGCAGCTCGTCGGCGTCGGCAACCAGCACCTCGCGGGCGGTGTCGGTGACGGCGAGCAGCTCCGGGCCGGGGGTCACCAGGCGTACGGAGCGGGCCGGCACGTCCAGTGCCGCGTCCGCGGCGGCGAGCTCAGTGCCGTCGAAACCCGACCGGCGCAACCGGACAGTCCCCTGCCAGGGTGTGTCGGTGTCGTTGACGGCGACCAGCACCGGCACGCCGTCGCGCCGCTGGAAGCCGAGCAGCCGGCCGGCGTACGCCCGGCGCAAGGCGTACCACGCGGGCTTGTGCCGTCCGGCACCGTCGACGACCGCCCACGACGTCACCGGCCAGCAGTCGTTGAGCTGCCAGATGATGCTGCCCATGGTGCGCGGCGCGTGGGCACGCAGGTGCAGCACCGCGTACGTGGTGGCCCGCGCCTGGTTGAGCTGGGTCGCCCAGTGCCAATCGGCGAAGTCAGCCGGCACCGGCAGGTGGTGGGCGAGCCCGCGGTTGAGCTTGCCGTTACCGTCCTCGGCCTTCTGGTGCAGCAGGAAGGCGGCCGAGTCCTGGCGCAGATCCGCGGCGTCCAGGGCGGCCGTCAGGGTGGTCCAGGTCGGTGGCGCCTGCCAGCCGAACTCGGAGCAGAATCGGGGGATGCTGCGGTCGTGGAAGGTGTAGTCCTGCCGGTTCCACGCCTCCCACTCGTGCCGGGTGCCGAAACGGTCGTCGTTCGGGTGCACGTCAGCCGGGTCGTGGCCAGGGCTCGACGGGCTGCCCGGGTGGTAGGGCCGGGTCGGGTCGAGTTCGGCCAGCAGCGCCGGAAAGTCCTCGTAGTAGTACTTCGCACCCCAGGACGCGTCGCCGAGATCGTCCTTCCAGCCCCAGTCCTCGTACCCCCAGATGTTCTCGTTGCCGCCGTTCCAGATCACCAGCGACGGGTGCGGGCTGAGCCGGGTGACGTTCTCCCGGGCCTCGGCCAGGATCTCCGAGCGGATCGGGTCGTCCTCCGAGTACGCCGCGCAGGCCAGCAGGAAGTCCTGCCAGACCAGCACCCCGCGCTCGTCGCAGATGTCGTAGAAGTCGTCCGACTCGTAGATGCCGCCGCCCCAGATGCGCAGCATGTTGGCGTTCGCCGCAATCGCCCGGTCGATGGCGGCCGCGTAGTCCGCCCGGCTCAGCCGGGTGAGCAGGTGATCCTCCGGGATCCAGTTGAGACCCTTCGCGAAGACCTCCCGCCCGTTGACCAGAAGAACGAATTTCTGGCCGATCTCGTCCGGCGACTCGTCCAGCTGCACCGACCGGAAACCCACCTTCCGGGTGTACGCGTCCAGCCCGGCACCGCCGGAGCCGATCAGCTCGACGGCCACCGTGCTCAACGGCTGCGCGCCGAAGCCCACCGGCCACCACACCGGTGCGTCCGGCACGGTCAGCTCCACCACCGCCCGGTCGGTGCCCGCCGCGATCCGCACCTCGGCGGTGACCGGCTCGGGCAGGTCACCGAGCGTGATCCGCGCGGTCAGCTCGCCGGCCGGTGCCAACCCGGACCGCTCGACGACCAGGTGCACGGCGAGTCGCCCGGTGCGGCCGTCGTCGTCCAGGGTGGCCAGTGGGCGCACCTCGGCCAGCCGCGCCTCGCGCCAGCGTTCCAGCCGCACCGGCTTCCAGATGCCGGCCGTCTGCAGATCCGGGCCCCAGTCCCAGCCGAAGCTGGAGGCCATCTTGCGGACCGCGTTGAACGGGTGCTGGTAGGGCCGCGGCCGCGGGCCGACCAGTTTCTCGATCTCCTCGGCGTATTCCAGGGCGGAGTCGAAACGTACCGAAAGCTCTTGCTCTCCGGCGGCATGCCGCACGTCGAAGCGGTAGCCGCGGTGCATGTTCGCCGTGCGGCCCAGCTCGGTCCCGCCCAGCTCGACGGTCGCCACCGTGTCGAGCCCGTCGAAGACCAGGTCGACCCGTTCGTCGCCGGTGGCCGGCTCAAGGGCGATCATGGCTTGGTATTGCCAGGCGGAACGATGGAACCAGGCGAGCTCAGCCTCGTTGGCCCCGGTGTACGGATCGGGAATCAGCTCGGCGGCGAGTAGGTCGGTGTGTACCGTTCCGGGCACCGTGGCGCGGTGCGCCCCGGCGGCGATCGCGGCGGGCACCGGCCCTCCGGCGGACCGGACGGTCCAGCCCTCGTGCAGGTCGGTTCGCTTCATTCCGGGTCGCTCCTGTGGTCGCGCGGCAGGCCGGATACATTCTTAAGCAACTGAAGATTTACGTCAACGCGATCTGCCGGGAGAAAGAATGACGCGCGGGTTCGTCCATCTGACCACCCCCGGAGTCAGTGTCGTGCTCGATTGCGGCGGCAGCACGCTGCCGTCGATCGTGCACTGGGGAGCGGCCCTCGGCGAGACTACCGCGCCGAGCCTGGCCGGCCTCGCCCTGGCTGCCGAGCCGCAGCCGATCGGTTTCTCGGTGGACGGCGCCGTCCGGGTCTCGCTGCTGCCCGAGCAGTCGGCCGGCTGGCTCGGCTACCCCGGGCTCGCCGGCCATCGCGACGGCCGGGCCTGGTCCAGCGCCTTCACCGTCACCGGGCTCGGCACCGACGACCCCGGCGCGGTCGTGGTCACCGCCGAGGACACCGCCGCCGGTCTGCGCCTGGTGCTGGAGTTCGAACTGCACCCGAGCGGCGTCCTGCGCACCCGCGCCGCGCTGACCAGCACCGCGCCCGGCACGTACTGGCTGGAGCACCTGCATCTCTTCCTGCCGGTGCCCGCGCACGCCGTCGAGCTGCTCGACTTCACCGGCCACCACCTGCGGGAACGCTCCCCGCAGCGGACCGCGTTCACGCACGGCCTGCGGGTGCGGGAGAACCGCACCGGGCGCACCGGCTACGACTCCGCCTATCTGCTGTGCGCCGGGACCACCGGCTTCGCCAACCGCACCGGCGAGATCTGGGCGGTGCACACCGCGTTCTCCGGCGGCGCCCGCACCATCGCCGAGCGCACCTACCACGGCCAGTCCGCGCTCGGCGGCGGCGAGCTCCTGCTGCCCGGCGAGATCGGCCTCGGCGAGGGCGAGACCTATCAGACCCCCTGGCTGTACGCGTCCTACGGCGCGGCCGGGCTCGACGAGGTCTCCGCGCGGTTCCACACCTACCTGCGCGCCCGCCCGCAACACCCGGCGACGCCCCGCCCGGTCGTGGTGAACACCTGGGAGGCGGTCTACTTCGATCACGACCTGGCCCGGCTCACCCGCCTCGCCGAGGCCGCGGCCGAGGTCGGCGCCGAGCGGTTCGTGCTGGACGACGGGTGGTTCGGTTCGCGCCGCGACGACACCTCGGGGCTCGGCGACTGGACCGTGTCGCCGGCCGTCTGGCCGGTCGGGCTGGGCCCGCTGATCGAGGTGGTCCGCGGGCTCGGCATGGAGTTCGGGCTCTGGGTGGAACCCGAGATGATCAACCCGGACTCCGAGCTGGCCCGGGCGCACCCGGACTGGATGATGGCGGCCGGCGACCGGCTCCCCCCGCCGGCCCGCCACCAGCAGGTGCTCGACCTGGGCAATCCGTCCGCGTTCGCGCACATCCTGGCGCGGTTGGACAACCTGCTGCGGGAGAACGACATCGCGTACCTGAAGTGGGACCACAACCGGGACCTGGTCGACGCCGGCCACCCGGCGAGCGGCCGAGCCGGCGTGCACGATCAGACGTACGCCGTCTACCGTCTGCTCGACGAGCTGCGGGCCCGGCACCCGGGCGTCGAGATCGAGTCCTGCTCGTCCGGCGGCGGCCGGGTCGACCTGGCGATCCTGGAGCGCACCGACCGGGTGTGGGCGTCCGACTGCATCGACGCGCACGAGCGGGTGGCGATCCAGCGCTGGACAAGCCTGCTGGTGCCGCTCGAGCTGATCGGCTCGCACATCGGCGCCCCGGTCTCCCACACCACCCACCGCGACCTGCCGCTGGACATGCGGGCCGGCACCGCGATCTGGGGCCACCTGGGCATCGAGTGGGACCTCACGAAAGCCGCGCCGGCCGAGCGCAAGCGGCTCGCCGACTGGGTCGCCCTCTACAAGGAGATGCGCGGCCTGCTGCACACCGGCACGCTGGTGCACGCCGACCTGGCCGACCCGGCCTACCACCTCACCGGGGTGGTGGCCGCGGACCGGTCGGACGCCCTCTACGCGCTGATCGCGACGTCCACCAGCGACGCGTACCCGCCGGGCGCCGTCACCCTGCCCGGCCTCGATCCGCACCAGGTCTACCACGTGCGACCGCAGCCACCCGGCGACGTCGCGGACGGCAACGCCGCCGCCTGGGGCGCCGCCCTGCCATGGGCCACACCGTCCGGCCTGTCCCTGCCCGGCCAGATCCTGGCCAGCGCCGGCCTGCGCATGCCGGTGCTCTACCCCGACCGCGTACTGCTAGTGCGGGCCACCGCGACACCCGCTCAGACCACCCCGGCACCCGCTCAGACCACCCCGGCACTCGCTCAGACCACCCCGGCACTCCCTCGGGCCACTCCGGCATGAGCGACGCCCGGCCGCGCCGCCGCAGTGCCCGGGAGAGCATCCTCGACGCGATCCGCGCCGCCGAGCCGCTGAGTCGGGTGGAGCTGGCGGCGATGACCGGGCTGACCGAGGCTGCCGTGTCGATGACCGTCCGACGGCTGCTCGACGACGGGCTCGTGGTCGAGACCGGGCTGGCACCGACCGGCGGCAAGCCACGCCGGCTGTTGCGGCTCGATCCGGCCGCCCGGCTGGCAGTCGGCATCTACCTGGACGAGGACACCACCACCTTCGTCCTCACCGGCCAGACCGGCGGCGTACTGTCCCGGCTGGCCCGCCCCGCACCGGCGACCGGCGACCCGGACGCGGTGCTGCAGTTGGCCGCCGACGTCGACCTGCTGCTAGCCGGGTCCGGCGTGGACCGGGCCCGCTGCCTGGGCGTCGGCGTGGTCTGGCCCGGCCCGCGCGGCGGGGCGGTGGCCCCCCAGGACGCACCCGAACACCTGCGTAGCTGGCGGGGCGACGAGTGGGGCGACCGGCTGAGCACGGTAACCGGCTGGCCGGTGCTGGTCGAAAACGACGCGACAGCCGCCGCCGTAGGCGAATACTGGGTGGCCCGGGTCGGCCCCGACCGCCCGTTCGCCGCGCTCTACATGGGCAGCAGCCTAGGCGCCGGCATCGTCGTCGACGGCCGCACGATGCGCGGCGGCGGAGGCAACGCCGGCGAATTCGGCCACCTCTGCCTCCAACCGGACGGCCCACCCTGCTGGTGCGGCAGCCGAGGATGCCTGGAGGTGCTGGCCGGCCCCCGAACCGTGGTCGCCGCCGCACTGGCCGACCCGGCCACGGCCGCGGAGGCCGGCCTGACACCTGGCCGCAGCGTGGCCACCGACTTCGCCGCCATAGCCCGGGCCGCAAAGGGCAACGCCCCACAAAGCCGGGCGTTGCTGGACGACTCAGCACGCTATCTGGCAGCAGCCGCCGAGTCGATGGTCAACTTGCTGGACATCGACCTGGTAGTCCTGACCGGCCCCGGCTTCGCCGCAGCTTCCTTCGTCTACGGCCCGGCCATCATGCGCCGGGTAGCAGCCGCAGACGCCCGCACCTGGCACCGCTCGGTAACGGTAACCGTCTCCCTGGCCGCCGCCACAGCCTCCGCCACCGGCGCCGCCGCCCTGGTACTGCAGTCCCACCTACGCCGCTAGCGCGCCAACCGCCGCAGCCACCCGACCCCGCCGCACCCCGTGACAATGTCTCTAAGGTGTCCAGGACGGGTCTCGGCCTATGAAGCCCAGCAGCCTTGTCTGGGCGTCGGCGTCGGGCGGCACTTCGACGCGCGGGCCGTATTGGCCGGAGGAGCGGATGATCTGCTCCATCTGTTCCATGCCTCCTAGGAGGGTGGCGCAGAGGTCTGGGTCCAGGCGGTCGTCCTGGGCTGTGGCGCGCGACAGGTCCCAGGTGTGCATGAAGACGTCGGTTGTGTAGAACTGGTCGATCGCGGTTGCCAGCGGCAAGGTGCCGATGTGCTGGTTGGTGAATTGCCGGGCTTCGGTTTCCGGGTCGTCCAGGACCGCCTGTACGGCGTCGCTGTGCACCTGCCAGGTGCTTACCGGGTCGTCGTCCACTGATGAGCCGTGGGGCAGGTCTATGTCGGCGCCGGCGGCCAGGAAGCCGGGGAACCAGTCGGTCAGGTGGCGTACCACGTCGCGGGCGGTCCAACCGGCCACCGGGGCCGGGGCGTCCCAGGCGGTGGTGCCGCGGACCCGGTCGGTGAACCGGGCGGTGATCTGCCGGTGGCGCTCGGCGGGCTGGTCAGAGATTGCCATCGACGGCCAGCCTCTCCAGCTTGGCGTAGCCGTCGTTCACGCCGGTCTCCATGCCCGAACGGAGCCACGCGTCGCGGCCGGAGAACGAGTCGACCAGGGACTGGGTCCGGAGCCGGGTGCGGCCGTCGCCCAGATCTTCGAACCACAGCGTTTCCAGCGCAACCCCGTCAGGCTCGGCGTCGTACGTGAAGGTCTGCACGATCCGGTCGGGGCGGATGTCGTGGAAGCTGCCGTGGAAGGCGTACTCGGTGCCGTCGCTATCCGCCGCGACGTACCGCCAGCTGCCGCCGGTGGACGCGTCCCAGTGCTCGACGCGGGTGGTCGTGGTGTCGGGGCCCACCCACCGGGCGAACAGCTCGGGATCGGTGTGTGCGCGGAACAATTGCGCGGGCGTCGCCTCGAAGTCACGCGTCATCCGGATGATCGGGACCAACGGATCGGCTTCGATGATCGTCTCGGTGATTTTGTGCATTGTCGTCTCCCTCCATCGCCGCCAGTACGGCGTCGAGGCGGCGGTTGCGCTGCTCGGCACGCGCCCGGTATCGCTCGATCCAGGCGTCCATCTGATCGAAGACCCCGGCCTCCAGGTGCACCGGC
>DASWMR010000338.1:0-2938 GCA_036399635.1 Actinoplanes sp.
TGGCGGCGCCCAGGTCACGTCCCTCCGCCGAGTCCCCGGCCTGGAAGATGACCGGCTGACCCTGCGGGGTGCGCTCGAGGTTCAGCGGCCCGACGACCGAGAAGTACGTGCCCTTGTGGTTGAGCGCGTGCTGCTTCTCGCGGTCCAGGAAGACCCCGCGATCCTTGTCGCGCGGGAACGCGTCCGCCTCGTAGGAGTCCCAGAGCCCCCGGGCGACCTCGATGTGTTCCCGTGCCCGCCCATACCGGGTCGGGTAGTCGAAGTGCTCGTCCCGGCTGTAGTTGCCGGCGGTGCCGGCGTCGCCGCTGGTCACCACGTTCCAGCCGGCCCGGCCGCCGCTGATGTGGTCGAGCGAGGCGAGCCGGCGGGCGACGTTGAACGGCTCGTTGTACGAGGTCGTGATTGTGCCGACCAGCCCGATGTGGCTGGTGTGCACGGCCACCGCCGACAGCAGCGTGAGCGGCTCGAGCCGGCTCAGGTAGTGGTTCGGCGAATCAGCGGTGATGAACTGGCTGTCGACGATGAAGACGAGATCGAACTTCGCCGCTTCAGCCTGCTGGGCGCGGGCGATGTACCACCGGATGTCGACGCTGGCGTCGCCCGGGATCTCGGGGCTCAACCAGGTGTTGTGCTGGCCGGGCCCGCCCACGCCGATCAGGACGGCGCCGAGTTTGAGGGTGCGTGCGGGCATGCTTCCGCCTTCCTTGGGTCCCCGTCGGGGCAGTTGCAGAATCCATAGACATGGATCGATATCGCGCGGCCGGCGTGGGCTGCCCGCGAGCGTGGTGGGGGTGCGGCTACGTCGCCGCGGACCGGGGAATCAGCGACAGAGCGCGGCGCCGCTGCGACCGAAGTCCAGCCAGCGGCGGCTCGTGAGCATCGCGGCGGCGGGCTGGGTCATGCCGACAATCATCAGCGCACCGGTAGCGCATGTCCAACGACGGATCGTGATGCGTGCCATTAGGTTCCCTGATGATTTCCTAGTAGCCTGATAGGCTATGGACCGGCTTTTGGATGTTGCCCCGCTGCGCAGCTTCGTCGCGGTGGCCGACTGTGGCGGCTTTCAGCGCGCCGCGGTCACGCTGCACCTGAGTCAGGGTGCGGTGAGCCAGCACGTGCGCCGCCTCGAGACGGCGACCGGTCGGCCGCTGGTCGAGCGGCAGGGTCGCGGGTCGCGGTTCACCGCCGACGGCGAGCTGCTGCTCAGCCACGCCCGCCGGATCCTGGCCTGCCACGACGAGGCGCTGCGCAGCTTCGTGGACGCCGATGACACCCTGTTCATCGGCTCGACCGAGCACGCGGCCGCGCAACTCCTCCCGCATCTGGCCACCGAGCTGGGCCGCACCCTGTCCAGCCACCGGCTGCGCTTCCGCATCGACCGCGGCAGCGCGCTGCGCGAGGGACTGGCCGCCGGGCGTATCGACATCGCCCTGCTGCTCGGGCCGAACGACGAGGCGGCCGGGGCCGTCGCGGTCGGCGAGCTCGAGCTCACCTGGTATTCGGTGCCGGGCTGGACCCTACCTCCGGCCGGCCGGCCGGTCCCGATCGTTGCCTTCGACGAGCCGTGCGTGCTGCGTACCCGGGCCCTGGACACGCTGACCCGGCACGGGCTGCAAGCCGTCGTCGCCTCGGAGGCCGTGCAGCTGGCCGGCGTGCAGGCGGCCGTCCGGGCCGGGATCGGGGTCGCGCTGATGGCGACGATGGGTCAACCGCCGGAGGGCCTGGTCGCCCGGGACGACCTGCCCCGGCCGAACCCGCTGCCACTGACCGTACGGCCGCGGCAGGGTCTCGCCCCGGAGATCACCGCCCACACCGCCGGCGCACTGCGGCCCCTGCTCACCACCTCAGCCATCCGCTAGAAGGGAATCGCCCCGATGTCCGACAGCCACGCACCCGATGAGGGTCACATCGACCCGTTCCACCGCCGCCTGCACCACATCACGCCGGCCGGCCTGGTCGGCGACACCGCACAGACCACCGGTATGCGCCGCCGCGAAGCGGTCAGCGGCAAGACGGTCGGCGCGTCGAGCCTGTGGATGGGCCAGACCCACGTGCCGGCCTCGACCGCCTCCGCCAACCACCACCACGGCGAGTCGGAGACCGCCATCTACGTCGTCTCGGGCCATCCCACGTTCGTCTTCCTCGACACCGACGGCGACGAACCGGTCGAGACCCGGGTCCGGGCCGCCCCCGGCGACTACATCTTCGTCCCGCCGTGGGTCCCGCACCGCGAGGAGAACAACGACTCCGACGAGGAGGCCGTGGTTGTCATCGCCCGCTCCACCCAGGAGGCGATCGTGGTCAACCTCGACAACCTGAACTGGCCGGCCTGACGGGCGGGGGGTTGTCAGTCGGGGGATGGCCCTTCGTCCAGCACCACGCGGTCGCGGCCCGACGTCTTGGCTCGGTAGAGGCCCGCGTCGGCCCGGGCCAGCAGGGCGTCGATCTCTTCGGCCCCGGCCAGGTGGGCCACCCCGATGCTGATCGTCACCGGCACCGGGCCTGCGGCCGTCGTCGCGGGCAGGTTCGCCACGTCGGCGCGAAGCCGCTCGGCGATCGCCGCCGCCGCGTCGGTGCCGGTGTCCGGCAGCAGCAGGACGAACTCCTCGCCGCCGTACCGGGCGAGCAGGTCGCCGGTCCGGCAGGTGACCGACAGCCGCCGGACCACCTCGCGGATCACCTCGTCGCCGGCCTGATGCCCGTACTCGTCATTGATCTTCTTGAAGTGGTCGATGTCGAGCATGACGGCCGCGAGGGGTGTGCCGTCGCGCCGCGCCGCTTCGATCGCACCGCGGGCAGCGTCGAAGAAGTGCCGGCGGTTGGCGATCCCGGTCAGCGCGTCGGTCCGGGCGTGCTCGTTGACCTGGGCGAACAGCCGGGCGTTGTCGTGCGCCGCCATGGCCTGCCCGGCCAGCGCGGCGGTGATTTCCAGATGGGT
>DASWMR010000339.1:0-8816 GCA_036399635.1 Actinoplanes sp.
GAAGAACCGGAAGACGCCGGCCGGTGAGGTGACAACCTCGGCGGTGAATTCGCCGGTCGAGTCCAGCAGCCGCACATAACCGCCGGCCACCGCCTCGCCTTCGGCGTTGGTCACGATGCCGGTGATCACCGTCTCCTTCTCGAGGTCGACGCTGGCCGGGATCGGCGCCGACTGGTCGGGTGCCGCGCAGCCGGAGATGTCGGGAGCAGTCATCGTCACGCCTTTCCAGGTTCGTCGCCGAGGGCGATCGGCACACCGATGAGCGAGCCGTACTCGGTCCAGGAGCCGTCGTAGTTCTTCACGTTCTGCTGACCGAGCAGTTCCTTGAGCACGAACCAGGTATGCGAGGAACGCTCGCCGATCCGGCAGTACGCGATGGTGTCCTTGCCGTTGTCGAGCCCGGCCTCGCCGTAGATCTTGGCGAGTTCCTCGTCGGACTTGAACGTGCCGTCCTCGTTGGCCGCCTTGCTCCACGGCACGCTGAGCGCGGTCGGGATGTGACCGGCGCGCTGCGACTGCTCCTGCGGCAGGTGGGCGGGGGCGAGCAGCCGGCCGGCGAACTCGTCGGGGCTGCGCACGTCGACCAGGTTCTTGACACCGATGGCCTGCACGACCTCGTCGCGGAACGCGCGGATCGACAGGTCGGGGGCCTGCGCCTGGTACGAGGTCTTGGCGCGGCTCGGCACGTCCTTCGAGTACGGCCGGGCGTCGAGCTCCCACTTCTTGCGGCCGCCGTCGATCAGCTTCACGTCGCGGTGGCCGTACAGCTTGAAGTACCAGTACGCGTACGCGGCGAACCAGTTGTTGTTGCCGCCGTAGAGAACCACGGTGTCGTCGTTGGAGATGCCGCGCTCGGAGAGCAGGGCGGAGAACTGCTCCTGGTTGACGAAGTCCCGGCGTACCGGATCCTGCAGGTCCTTCTTCCAGTCAATCTTGATGGCGCCGGGGATGTGGCCGCCGTCGTAGGCGGTGGTGTCCTCATCGACTTCGACGAAGACCACGCCGGGCGTTTCGAGGTTCTTCTCGGCCCAGTCGGCCGAAACGAGTGCGGTGTCGCGACTCATCGGTTCACTCCCTTGGTGGGTGAGGGGGAGAGTCAGCGCACGGAGTTTCAGTCGCACCGCGCGCGGGACCCAGTGGTAACGGGATCGGATCTCGGGCTGTCGTGCGACGGCGCCACTGCCGGCGGGAAAGAGCTAAAACGTGCTCAGCACCAGTGGCCCCGTCAGATGACAGGGCGACACAGGGAGGCAGCCATGCGGCACAGGTCGACCGCACGCCTCTTGGTGAGCAACGAACTCATGGGATGGGACCCTACCAGCGGTTCACCTGGTCGTAACAGCGCCGACCACGATCCGGGATCGCGTCCGGGATCACAGTCCGCCGGAATTCAACGAGACGTTGCGGGCCTCGGCGGTGACTTTCAGCCCGTCCGGCTGCGGCTCGACCTTCTGCAGGGCGAGCTTCAACGGCAGGGCGGGGACCTTGAGGTCGACGGCGAGCTTCTTCGCGTACGCGTTGATCAGGTTTTGCACCAACGGGATGTCCGGCAGGCCCTCGGCGGTCACGTCGGAGAAGCGCACCTGCACCACGCCGTCCTTGACGGCCAGGGTGGCGCCGCCGGACACGTCGTAGGTCTGGCCGAGCGCCTGCACCGGCGCGGTGCCGACCAGCTTGCCGTCCTTCGCCGACAGCTTCAGCCCGGGCTGGTTGATCAGGGCACCGAGCTGGTCGTAGTCGATGGTGCCGATGCCGGTCACCTGGGATGCCACGATGTCGCCGTTGCCGGAGCGGATCGTGTCGATCGGCGCGTTCACGTCCCGGGCCCGGATGTCGAGCAGCGGCATCTTGATCGTCTTGTCGTTCCCGGCGGGCCCGGCGAAGTTCGGAAGACCGATCTTGATTTCCTGGTAGTTGCCCCGCAGCACCTGGGTCAGGAACGGCACGCCCTGGATCGTCACGGCCGGCTTCTCGCTTGTCGCCTTCTGGTTGGCGACCTGCTCGGCGACCTTGTCGCTGATCATGCGCTCGGCGTAGGACGCGGCGAACCGGTCGAGTGCCACGGCGGCACCGCCCACGATGATCAGCAGCACGATGAACGTGATCAGCAAACGCCGACCCCACCGCCTGCGCGGTCGCTGCCGTGTGCCGTAGACGTCGCCCACCGGTCCTCCTGACCTCGGTTGTCGAGGACCGTACATGCCCCGGTCCAATGCCGGGCGAAACGACTAACTCAGATACCAGTGCGCCAGGAGATAGGTCGCCGGGGAGATCAGCGCGAAGGCACCCAGCGGGCCCTGCATGTGCCGGGCCAGCCAGAAGGTCGGCGCGTCACCGGCGAGCCGGCGGCCGGCCTGTCCGAAGTTGACCGCCAGGTCGACCAGGCTCGCGATCACCGCGGCGATCAGGCCCAGCACCGCGCCCTTGGCCGGGGTGAACGGCAGCACCAGCACGCTGCCGAGGGCGGCCGCGGCGAGCGTGCCCAGCATCGCGCCGAGCACCACGCCGGTCGCCCCGCGTGGCACCTGCGGCGCGATCCGGGGAGACGGGAAGAGGGCGTCGGTTCCGTGGGCGACCAGCAACGCCACGCCTGCGGCGGCGGCACAGACGATCACGGCCTGGGTACCGAGCGCCTGCCGGGTGCCGACGATCGGGATGGCGTACGCCACCACGCCGAGCACGATCACCGCGGTCGCGCGCCAGGAGTCGGTGATCCGGGACCGGTCCTCCGCCCGGAACAGTTGACCGACCAGGGCCGCGGCGATTCCGCCGAGTGCGACCAAAAAGAGCGGGAACAGCCCGGCCGGCGTACGCGTGACGGACAGGTAGTCGGCGACCAGGGCGACCGCCACGCAGACACCGGCTGTCGCGTTCGCGGCCGGCGGGTGCAGCGCCATGACCCAGGCGAGGAGGTAGAGCACCTGCACGCCGAAGAGCACCACGGCGTACGGCCAGCGGGCGTCCGGCGCCGAGGTCTGCGCGCCCAGGATGAGCGCGAGGCTCAGGAGCCCGGCGAAGCCGGCGATCGCCAGCGACAGCTCGCGGCGAACCGGGACGACCTCGATCTCCGCTGGCTCCTCGTCGTCCGCCAGGTCGTCCGGGTCGGACGGATCGAGGACCGGGGGTTCTGGCTCCGGCACGGCGCTGTAGAAGCCGGCCGGCGGCCGCTTCGGAGCCGAGCGCGCGATCTCCCGCGATGCGTCGGCATCCCAGGAATCGTCCTGCGGCATGGAGGGGAACACGACCTGATCGTGCCAGACCCGCACCCGTGGCCCAATTCCTAGGCGTTTCCCCCAAGAGGCGTTCGAACGCACTCGGGTAAAAGGCTGGTTAACGTTCCGCCATTCGGTCACCTTACGAGCGTTTACTACATCACTTGCCCGCACGATCGAGGCGTCTTCGGCGATGCATCGGTTAGGGTAAGCGCAGCCCACCCGTCGGTGACGCCGGGAACAGTTCCTCCGGTGGCAGAGCCGTGAGCTCTCCTAACCGGGTCACCCTAGTGGCCGTTTGTGCCGCAAGGACGGAGGTGAGTGTGGAAATCCTTCTGTTGGTGACAGCTCGTGCCGGTGAGCCTTCCGCTGTGCTGCCCGCGCTGGATCTGCTTCCCCACTCGGTACGCACCGCCCCCCGCGATGTCCGCACCCTGGTTTCCGGGCCCAGCCCCGACGCCGTTCTGGTGGACGCTCGTTCGGAGCTCTCCGAGGCTCGTGCCACCTGTCGCATGCTGCACGCGACCGGTATTGGTGTCCCGCTCGTCGCGGTCGTCACCGAGGCGGGCCTGATCGCCCTGAACGCAGACTGGGGTGTCGACGACGTCATCCTGGCCAGCGCGGGTCCAGCCGAGGTGGAGGCGCGGTTGCGTCTCGGCGTCGGCCGGCTGAACAACGCGACCTCCGGTGCCGGCGGCTCGATTCGGGCCGGCGAGCTCAACATCGACCCGGACACGTACGCGGCGAAGCTCAAGGGCCGGCCGCTCGACCTCACCTACAAGGAGTTCGAGCTGCTGAAGTTCCTCGCCCAGCACCCCGGCCGGGTCTTCACCCGCGACCAGCTGCTGCGCGAGGTCTGGGGCTACGACTACTTCGGTGGCACCCGCACGGTCGACGTGCACGTGCGGCGGCTGCGCGCCAAGCTCGGCTCGGAGTACGAGTCGATGATCGGCACGGTCCGCCAGGTGGGCTACAAGTTCGTGGTGCCGCCGTCCGGCCGTCAGCTGCCCGACAACGAGCCGGTCTCCCTGCCGGTCTGATCTCCCGATGACGGAAGTCCGGTCAACGGACCGGTTGAGCGCCGCCGAGGCGGCCGACGTTCTCACGTTGGCCGCCGCGGCCGAAACGGCCGACGGCGTCTTCCCGCTCTCCGAGGACGTGGTCCTGAAGGTCCGCCGCGGCAGTGGCCTGCACCTGCTCGCGTACGCCGGTGACGACGTGGCCGGCTACTCCTACCTGGACCCGGCGGACCGCTCCGGCGAACTCTTCGTGCATCCCGATCATCGGCGTCGCGGGCACGGCACCGCGCTGCTCGCCGCGGCCGGCTCCGGACCGTTGCGCTTCTGGGCGCACGGCGACGAGACCGGCGCGCGGGCCTTCGCGGCCAGGAACGGCTTTACCCGCGCCCGGGTGCTCTGGCAGATGCGCCGTCCGCTCGGCGACCCGCCGCTGCCCACGGTGCCGCTGCCGGCCGGCGTGACCCTGCGGCACTTCCGGCCGGGGCACGACGACCAGGCCTGGCTGGGTGTCAACTCCCGGGCCTTCGCCCACCATCGGGAGCAGGGCCGTTGGACCATCGCCGACCTGCGCGTGCGCGAGGCCGAGCCGTGGTTCGACCCGGCGGGCTTCCTGCTCGCCGTGGACATTTCGGACACGATGCTGGGCTTCCACTGGACGAAGGTGCACGAGCCGGCCGGCGCCGACCCGGCGATCGGCGAGATCTACGTGCTGGCCGTCGACCCGGGCGGGCACCGGCGGGGCCTGGGTGCCGCGCTCAGTGTGGCCGGTCTCGAGCATCTGGCCGGCCGGGGACTGACCCAGGCGATGCTCTACGTGGACGAGTCGAACGCGGCGGCGGTGCGGCTCTATCGCGGTCTCGGCTTCGAGGTCTTCAAAGCCGATATCAATTACCACCGCGGTTAACGAACTTCCACCCGACCTATCCGACATTTCCGGTCTCGGGGCGCGTGGTTCACGCAACGGACAACTCGGGCTTAGGAGAACGCCACCCGGTGGCGGAGACGTGTTCACCCTCCGTTCACTTAGGGCCGGGTATCCGGCTACCTCCTCCTCTTAGCTTTCGGATGTGCCGGTGCGACGCCGGCTCGCTTTCCATCCGAAGGGAAAATTGTGAAGCTCCAGCGGTCCGGTTACCTGGCCGGCATTGCCTTGACTGCGACACTCGCACTCACCGCGTGCGGGTCGGACAACGAAGCGCCGGAGGGTGGGAGCGACGCTTCCGCCGCGAGCGGCAACTGTGTCGCCGGAAGCCTGACGGCTCAGGGCTCCTCGGCGCAGAAGAACGCCATGGACGAGTGGATCAAGACCTATCAGGCACAGTGTGCCGACGCGAAGATCGACTACCAGGCGACCGCCTCGGGCGCCGGCATTCAGGCCTTCATCGCGGGCACCGCCGACTTCGCCGGCTCCGACTCGGCCCTGAAGGAGGAGGAGCAGCCGAAGGCTAACGCCAAGTGCGCCGGTGGCGAGGCCCTCAACCTCCCGATGGTCGTCGGCCCGATCGCGGTCGTCTACAACCTGGACGGCGTCGACGGTCTCAACCTCGACGCGGCCACCCTGGCGCAGATCTTCGCCGGCAAGATCACCAAGTGGGACGACCCGGCGATCAAGGCGCAGAACACCGACGCCAAGCTGCCGTCGACCACCATCAACGCCGTGCACCGCTCGGACGAGTCGGGCACCACCGACAACTTCACCAAGTACCTGAGCAAGGCCGCCGAGAAGGACTGGACCTTCGGCAACGCCAAGGCCTGGAAGGCGCCGGGCGGCACCGGCGCCGCCAAGTCGGACGGTGTGGCCAGCGAGGTCAAGAGCAAGGTGGGCGCCATCTCCTACGTCGAGCTCTCGTTCGCGGAGAACAGCGACCTGCAGAAGGCCAAGATCAAGAACGGTGCCGGCGAGTACACCGAGCTGACCGGCGAGAGCGCCGGTAAGGGCATCGAGGGTGCCAAGGTCACCGGTGCCGGCAACAACCTCTCGCTGAGCATCGACTACAACGCCACGACCCCGGGTGCGTACCCGGTCGTCCTGACCACGTACGAGATCGTCTGCAGCAAGGGTTCCGCGAAGGCCAAGGAGCTGCAGGCCTTCCTGAAGTACACGTCCAGCACCGGGGGCCAGTCGAAGCTGGGCGAGCTGGGCTACGCGCCGCTGCCGGAGACCATCCGGGCCAAGGTGGAGACCGCGGTCGCCGCGATCTCCTGATCGATCCCAGTTCGCGAATCCCCTCCGAAAAGACAGCGAGCGAGCAGATGGGTGACTACCCCTCCAGCTCGACGAACGCCGCCGGTGGACCGGGTGTGACAGCAAGTCGCGCCCGGTCCGCCGGCACCGGCGTATCGCCGAGCAGCTACGAAGAACCCCCGTTCGGCGGCGGTGGCGCCCTGCCCAAGAAGGCCCGCTTCTCGATGGAGAGCGGATTCCGCGGCCTCTCGGTCGCCGCGGGCGCGATGGTGCTGGTCATCATCGTGGCGATCGCGGTCTTCCTGATCTCGAAGGCCGCGCCGGCCCTGAGCGCCAACACGGCGAACTTCCTGACCTACAAGCAGTGGTTCCCGAACGAGACGAGCCCGAACTTCGGCATCGCGGCGCTCGCGTTCGGCACCTTGATCACCTCGGTCATCGCGCTGATCGTGGCGGTGCCGGTCTCGCTGGGCATCGCGCTCTTTCTGTCGCACTACGCACCGAAGCGTCTGGCGACCCCCCTGGGCTTCATCATCGACCTGCTCGCCGCCGTGCCGAGCGTCGTCTTCGGCCTCTGGGGCCGGGACGTCTTCCGCACCCCGGTCGAGCACTTCTCCGAGTGGCTCAACAAATACTTCGGCTGGTTGCCGATCTTCGGCGGCGACGGCCCGTTCGGTAAGTCGATCCTGCTGGGCAGTCTGGTCCTGTCGATCATGGTGCTGCCGATCGTGACGTCGCTCTCCCGCGAGGTCTTCCAGCAGACCCCCGCGATGAACGAGGAGGCCGCGATCGCCCTGGGCGCAACCAAGTGGGAGATGATCCGCACCGCGGTCCTGCCCTACGGCAAGCCCGGTGTGATCGCCGCGGTGATGCTGGGCCTCGGCCGGGCGCTCGGCGAGACGATCGCGCTGGCGCTCACCCTCGGCATCGTCTTCAACATCTCGTTCAACGTGATCGAGAGCGGCGGCAACTCGATCGCCGCCAACATCGCCAACTCCTTCGGCGAGGCGAACGAGACCGGCCGCGGCGCCCTGATCGCCTCCGGCCTGGTGCTCTTCGCCATCACCCTGGTGGTCAACATGGCGGCACGAGCGATCATCTACCGTCGGCGCGAGTTCCGGGACAGTGCGGCATGAGCATCGTTGATGAAGAAGTCGCCGGCGCCGTGATGACGCCGGACAACATCCGCACCCGGAAGCTGCCGGTGCTCGTCAATGTCGGCGTGGCGGTGCTGGCCGTGGTGGTCGCGGCCGCCGTGGTGCTCGGCCTCGGCATCGGCAACTGGGTGCTCGTGGTCGTCCTCGGAGTGGTCTTCTACCTGGCCGGGCTCAATGTGGCGGCGGGCCGGGTGGAGGGCCGCCGGTCCGCGCGGGACCGGATGTGGAAGTCGCTGATCTACGCGGCCTGCATTCTGGCGATCCTGCCGCTCGCCTCGGTGGTGTGGACGCTCGTCTCCAAGGGCGCGTCCCGCCTGGACGGTGCCTTCTTCGGCAGCTCGATGAACAACATCGGTGCCCGCGACCCGGACGGCGGCGCGTACCACGCCATCATCGGCACACTCGAGCAGGTCGGCATCGCCGCGCTGATCGCGGTGCCGCTCGGCGTGCTCGGCGCGATCTACCTGGTCGAGTACGGCCGTGGCAAGTTCGCGCTGACCGTCCGCTTCTTCGTCGACGTGATGACCGGCATCCCGTCGATCGTCGCCGGCCTGTTCGTCCTCTCCTTCTGGGTGCTGATCGTCAGCCCGTGGTTCAACAACGGGACGCCGCGCTTCTCCGGCTTCGCCGCCTCGTTGGCGCTGACCGTGCTGATGCTGCCGACGATCGTGCGCTCCACCGAGGAGATGCTCCGGCTGGTGCCCGGGCCGCTGCGCGAGGGTGCGTACGCCCTCGGGGTTCCGCAGTGGAAGACGATCCTGCGGGTCGTGCTGCCGACCGCCCTGCCCGGCATCGTCACCGGCATCATGCTCTCGATCGCCCGCGCGGCCGGCGAGACGGCCCCGGTGCTGCTGGTCGCGGGCGGCGCCGCGGCGATCAACTTCGATCCGTTCGGCGGCAACCAGTCGTCGCTGGCGCTGTACGTGTACCAGCAGGCCGGCGACGCCTCGCGGTACGCACCGGCGCGTGCCTGGACCGCCGCGTTGACCCTGGTCGCCATCGTGCTGATCCTGACGATTGCCGCAAAGCTGCTCGCCCGCCGCAACAGACTGTCCCGTTAGAAGGTGTTCTCCATGGCCAAGCGCATCGAGGCGAGCAACGTCTCGTCCTACTACGGCTCGTTCAAAGCGATCGACGGCATCTCGATGACCGTCGAGCCGAAGACGATCACCGCTCTGATCGGCCCGTCCGGCTGCGGCAAGTCGACGTTCCTGCGATCCGTCAACCGGATGCACGAGGTGCT
>DASWMR010000340.1:0-5420 GCA_036399635.1 Actinoplanes sp.
CGGCCGACGCCGTGTTGCGGGCGTCGCACTCACCGGTGACCTTGTGCAGGCCCTGCACGCGGAACAGCCGGTCCAGCACCGCACTCACCGCCTCAGTTCCAAATCCCTGCTTCTGGTACGCCGGTGCGACAGTGAAGCCGAGCTCGGCCTGCATCAGGTTGTCGTGCAGGTGGACGGCCACGTCACCGATGAGGATCGATGACGTGGCGTGCTCCACCGCGTACTGGAACCAGCCCGGCTTATCCGGGTCGGACGCCATGAAATTGGCCACCGCGGTCTCCGCCCGCAGCAGCGGAAAGGGCGCGTCCCACGACTGGTAGCGCGCCACTTCCGGATCGGACCGGTACGACGCGAGGACCGGCGCGTCGTCCGCCCGGAAGCGCCGCAGAATCAGCCGCTCGGTAGCGATAAGCATGTGCCGAGCGTAGGGCCTATCTTGCGGCGTGGTCTGGTCAGCCGCCGAGCGTGCAGAGCTCGTCGATCCGCTCGGCGTCGGCGGTGACCTTCGCCTCCAGGCCCGCCGGGATCTCGCCGGTCTTCATGCCGGTGACCAGTTTGCTGTAGTCGTCGGCCATGGTCGTCATGGCCTGACGCACGTCGTCGTTCTTGGCCTTCGCGGCGGCCGCCTTGAGGTCGTCGCTGGCCTTCTGGAAGCTGACCGGCTCGGTGCCACTGCTGAGGACCGCCTCCTTGCCGGCGGTGCAGCCCGGGTCCAGCAGCGTCGACTGGCTGGCCACATAGACCAGTGCCCCGCCGCCGACCATCAGCAGCGTCGACAGGATCACGCCGGCGACGGCCAGGCCGCGGCCGCGCTTACCGTCCCGGCCGGTCCGGAAGATCGCGATGAGGCTCAGCAGGAAACCGATGGGCGGGATCAGGACGAGGATGAAGCCGGCGATGGCCAGGCCGCTGAACGTGCGCGGCGCCGGCGGCGGCGTGGCCGGGTGACCGTGCTGGCCGGGATAAGGCGGGGCCTGCTCGTTGAGCGACACAAGAGATCCAATCGAAGGGTGCGGTATGCGGCGAACCGGGATGCTACTGATCCACCGAGCCGGCCGCTGTCCCGTCCGTGGCCAGCGGGTTGGGCGGCACCTCGATCGCGTCGGGCATGGCACCGAACTTGTCGGGATTGCTGAGCGCGCACGCGAGCGTCGCGCCGCGGGAAGGCTCAGGCTTCGGCGATGTCGGCCACGATCACTGTCACGTTGTCCGGGGCGCCGTTCTCCAGGGTGCGGTGCACCAGCTCGGCGGCTGCCGTCTTGCGGTCCGGGTGGGCCAGCAGGGTCTCGGCGATCACGGCGTCCTCGACGTAGTCGGAGAGGCCGTCGCTGCAGAGCAGGAACCGGTCGCCGGCCTGCACCGGGATCATCCGCCCGGCCGGCCGGAACGGGCCGCCCTGCACCGCCTGGGTCACCAGCGCCCGCTGCGGGTGACGGCGGGCGTCGTCCGGGGTCAGCACGCCCTGGTCGACCAGCGCCTGCACGTACGTGTCGTCGCGGGTCAGCTGGGTCAACGCGCCGTCGCGGACGAGGTAGCTGCGGGAGTCGCCGACGTTCAGCGCGGCCACCCGGTCGCCGGAGAGCAGCAGCGCGGTCACCGTCGTGCCCATCCCGTCGCGGGCGTCGTCGTCGGCGACCGCCGCCTCGATCCGGTCGTTCGCGGTCTGCAGCGCGGCGATCAGATCCTGCAGCGGCTCGCCGGTCTCCGGTAGGCCGTCGACGACGCTCAGTGCCTGCACGAGGATGTCACTGGCCAGTTCCCCGGCGGGCAGGCCACCCATGCCGTCCGCGACCACGAGCAGGCGGTTGCCGACAAAGACCGCGTCCTCGTTGTTGGACCGCACGAGTCCCTGATCGGTGGCGGCGACCGCGCGGACCACAAGCGTCATGCCACAAGACTGCCAAACGCCCCCGGAGAAGTCTCTAGTACGTCCCACCTCGTGTTGGGTGGTGATGGCGGTGCCGGTGGTGGGTCGGGCGCCCGCGCTGGCCGAGCTGCGCCGGGCCCGGTGCCACCAGCGGAAACATTTCTCCTGGTCATGCCGCCGCCCGGTGCTGGCAGCCGTCGCTGCAACCGATGACCATCCTACGGCCCTCACGTGTCCGGCAGTGCCGGCCGAAATATCCGCCGCAAACTGAACCCGGACAACCAACGCCTTCGGGTGAACTGCCGGCACTCGCGCCGGCGTCGGGTGCGCCGGCGGCGAGCCCGCGGACGGCCGGGCGGACACCACCCGGGTGATCATCGGGGCTCCTCGTGCGGGGTGGCGCGACAACGCGTGCGGACCTCGGTAACAATCATCGGCGTGACGACAGCTATCCATCAGCGCATTGCCACCGAGCTCGGGGTCCGCGAGGGCCAGGTCACCGCGGCGGTCGAGCTGCTCGACGGCGGCGCCACGGTGCCGTTCATCGCCCGCTACCGCAAGGAGGTGACCGGCACCCTGGACGACACCCAGTTGCGCACCCTCGAGGAGCGGCTCGGCTACCTGCGTGAGCTGGAGGAGCGGCGGGCTGCCGTGCTGGAGTCGATCCGCTCGCAGGGCAAGCTCGACGACGCCCTGGAGCAGGCCGTCCTCGCCGCCGACTCGAAGGCCCGGCTGGAGGACATCTACCTGCCGTTCAAGCCGAAGCGCCGGACCAAGGCGCAGATCGCCCGGGAGGCCGGCCTCGAGCCGCTGGCCGACGGTCTGCTGGGTGACCCCACCATCGACCCGCGCACGGCCGCTGAGGCCTTCGTGGACGCCGAGAAGGGCGTCGCGGACGCGCAGGCCGCACTGGACGGGGCGCGGTCGATCCTGATCGAACGGTTCGCCGAGGACGCCGACCTGATCGGCGAGCTGCGCGAGCGGATGTGGACCCGGGGCCGGCTGGTCGCCAAGGTGCGCGACGGCAAGCAGACCGACGGCGCGAAGTTCGCCGACTACTTCGACTTCGCCGAGCCGTACGCGAAGTTGCCCTCGCACCGGATCCTGGCGATGTTCCGCGGTGAGAAGGAGGACGTGCTCGACCTCACCATGGAACCGGAGCCGGCAGACGAGTCGACCTTCGAACCGCGGATCGCGGCCCGGTTCGGCGTCACCGACCAGGGCCGGCCGGGCGACCGCTGGCTGGCCGACACGGTCCGCTGGGCGTGGCGCACCCGCATCCTCATCCACCTCGGCGCCGACTTACGGGTGCGGCTCTTTCAAACAGCCGAGGACGAGGCCGTACGCGTGTTCGCCGCGAACCTGCGCGACCTGCTGCTCGCCGCACCGGCCGGCACCCGCACCACGATGGGCCTGGACCCGGGCTTCCGCACCGGCGTGAAGGTGGCCGTGGTGGACGCGACCGGCAAGGTGGTCGCGACCGACACGATCTATCCGCACGTCCCGCAGAACAAGTGGGACGAGTCGATCCACCGGCTTGCCGCGCTCGCCTCGAAGCACAGCGTCGACCTGATCGCGATCGGCAACGGCACCGCCTCCCGGGAGACCGACAAGCTGGCCGCTGAGCTGATCAAGCGGCACCCCGAGGCGAAGCTGACCAAGGTGATGGTGTCCGAGGCGGGCGCGTCGGTCTACTCCGCCTCGGCGTACGCGTCGCAGGAGCTGCCCGGGATGGACGTGTCGCTGCGCGGCGCCGTCTCCATCGCCCGCCGCCTGCAGGACCCGCTCGCCGAGCTCGTGAAGATCGACCCGCGCTCGATCGGCGTCGGGCAGTACCAGCACGACCTCGCCGAGGCGAAGCTCTCCAAGTCGCTGGACGCGGTGGTCGAGGACTGCGTGAACGCGGTCGGCGTGGACGTCAACACCGCCAGTGCCCCGCTGCTCACCCGGGTCTCCGGGATCGGTGCCGGGCTGGCCGAGAACATCGTGCTGCACCGGGACTCCAACGGCCCCTTCAAGAACCGCCGCGACATCAAGAAGGTGCCCCGGCTCGGCCCGAAGGCGTTCGAGCAGTGCGCCGGCTTCCTGCGGATCCCGGACGGCGACGACCCGCTCGACTCGTCCAGCGTGCACCCCGAGTCGTACCCGGTGGTCCGCACCATCCTGGCCAGCGCCCAGGCCGACCTGAAGACGGTGATCGGCAACGGCGCGCTGCTGCGCGCGGTGCGCCCCGAGCAGTTCGTCACCGACACCGTCGGCCTGCCCACCGTCACCGACATTCTGCGCGAGCTGGAGAAGCCCGGCCGCGACCCGCGTCCCGGGTTCACCACCGCGACGTTCGCCGAGGGCGTCGAGAAGATCGCCCACCTGCAGCCCGGCATGGTGCTCGAGGGCGTGGTGACCAATGTGGCCGCGTTCGGCGCATTCGTCGACATCGGCGTGCACCAGGACGGGCTGGTGCACGTCTCGGCGCTGTCCACCACGTTCGTGAAGGACCCGCGGGAGGTGGTGAAGTCCGGCGACGTGGTGAAGGTGCGGGTGGTCGAGGTGGACGAGGCCCGAAAGCGGATCTCGCGGACCATGCGGCTGACCGACGAGCCGGTCCGCAAGCCGCGCGAAGCGCGGGAGGACCGGCCGGCGCAGGGCCGCCCCGCCGGGCCGCGCCAGGGTCGTGCCGGGCAGGCCCGGGAGGGCCAGGGCCGCCCGCAGCCGGACCGCCCGCAGCCGGACCGCCCGCAGCAGGACCGCCCGCAGCCGGACCGCTCGAAGCACGACCGTCCGAAGCAGGGACAGGGCCGTCCGCAACCGCAGCGGCAGCAGCCGGCGCCCTACAACGACGCGATGGCCGACGCGCTACGCCGGGCCGGCCTCACCAAAGACTGAGGTCGGCTGGCGACCCGGGTCACCGCTGGCCCGGGTCGCGCACCTCGATGTGGTCGAAGGCGACGCTGAACGGCCCGCTCGGCGGGGGGTCGCTGTCGGTGTAGAGGCCCAGGAGCAGCCGGCTGCCGGTGATCTCCGGGTCGCTCAGCGTGGCGGTGCCCAGCACGGAGCCGTCCCGGGTGACCTCGAGCGTGTCGCGCACCGCGGACAGCCCGATCCGGACCGCCGGGCCGCCGACCTCGATCGGGCTGTCCAGCGGGAACGTGCGGAACACGTTGACCGCCTTGCTCTTGTGCGTGCCCAGATAGATGCTCGACCGGCAGATCCGCAACTGGTAGCCACGGTTCTGGCCGAACCGGAACCACACCGCCGCGCAGGCGCCCGGGGTGAGCAGACGCACGTTGACCGCGGCGCTCATGTCGCGCGGCAGATCGTCCTGGGGCCCGCGGCACTTGTAGAGCCCGTGCCCCAGCATCCGGACCGTCAGCGCACCGGAGAAGACACAGCTCGACCGCCCGTCCGGCTCGGTGGTGGGTTGCCAGAGGCGGGCCTGCACGAGGTCGTCCAGGAGATACGCCGGGTGCTCGTCGGCCACCGTGGCGGCGTTCGACCGGTCCATCAGCGGAGCCAGCACCAGGATGGCCGCGCCGGTCACCACCGCGAGCACCAG
>DASWMR010000341.1:0-5099 GCA_036399635.1 Actinoplanes sp.
GCCGGTCCGCCTGGCGGCGGACACCGACGGGGTCACGGTGATCACCGGGTTTGCCGGCCGGCGCCGGGTGGCCTGGGCGCAGATCGAGCGGGTACGCGTCGATCGCCGCACCCGCCGCGGTCTGAGCAGTGAGATGCTCGAGCTCGATGCCGGCGACGCGATCTACCTGTTCAGCGCCCATGAGTTGGGGGCGCTGCCCGAGGACGTGGTGACCACGCTGGCCGACCTGCGGGTGAGCTCCTAGAGCAGCGTCTGGGTGCGCACCACCGCGGCGATCAACAGCACCACGAAGACAGCCGCGCAGCCGATCGACTGGACCTGGCCGCGACGCTCCCGCGGGGCGTAGGCCAGCGCGAACGCGACCAGACCGCCCACCAGCAGGCCGCCGAGGTGGCCGGCGATCGAGACCCGCGGCACGGTGAAGGTGAAGAGCAGGTTCACCACCAGCAGCGGGATCAACGAGGTGGTGTCGAGGCGCAGGCGGCGGTTTACCACGAACATCGCCAGGACCAGGCCGAAGATCGAGGTCGAGGCGCCGGCGGACGGCTGGTACTGCGGGGTGAAGACGTACGCCGCCACGTTGCCCCCGAGCCCGGCCAGCAGGTAGAGGGCGGCGAACCGGAGCGGGCCGAGTTTCTCTTCGAGATAGCTGCCCAGCTGCCAGAGCAGCGACATGTTCAGCAGCAGGTGCACCACGCCGTAGTGCAGGAACATGGCGGTGCCGAGGCGCCACCACTCACCCGCGGCGATGCCGTGCGCTTCACCGCCGAGGCCGTACGACGCGTACCCCAGCACCTCGCCCCACCGGGTGACCGGGGTGCCGGCGCCCATCAGGCCGAACCAACCGCCGGCCCCGGCGATGGCCCGGGGCCCGCCCAGGATCGCCGAGATGACCATGACGGCGGCGTTGATGCCGATCAGCGTGCGGGTCACATAGCCCGCGCGACCGACCCCGCTGCCGCCGAACGCGGTGCGGGCCGGCCGCTGGGTGCGCTTTCCCTCCGCGACACATTCCGGACACTGGTGACCGACCGAGGCCTCGTTCATGCAATCGGGACAGATCGGTCGTTCGCACCGGGTGCACCGGACGTAGGTCTCCCGCGACGGGTGGCGGTAACAGATCGGGGCCGTCGAGGGAGCCTCACTCATGCGTCAAAGGTACGTCAGTCGTTCACCCGCTCGATTTCCACGCGCTCGATGACGACGTCCTCGCGAGGCTTGTCGCCCGGGCCGGTCGGGGTGGCGGCGATCGAGTCGATCACCTTGGCCGACTGCTCGTCGGCGACCTGGCCGAAAATGGTGTGCCGCCGGTTCAGGTGCGGGGTCGGCGCCACCGTGATGAAAAACTGCGATCCGTTCGTGCCGGGGCCGGCGTTCGCCATGGCAAGCACGTACGGGCGGTCGAACTGGAGCGAGGGGTGGAACTCGTCGGCGAACTGGAAGCCCGGCCCGCCCCGGCCGGTGCCGGTCGGGTCGCCCATCTGCACCATGAAGCCGGCGATCACCCGGTGCGAGATCGTCCCGTCGTAGTACGGGCCGCTGCCCTTCTGGCCGGTCCGCGGGTCCTCGTATTCCTTGGTGCCCTCCGCGAGCTCCACGAAGTTGCGCACGGTCGCCGGGGCGTGATCTCCGAAGAGCTCGACCCGGACCGGACCGTGGTTGGTGTGCAGGGTGGCGTAAAGCTTCTCGGCCACGGGTACTCCTTCTGTGTCGCGGTCGCCCCCGGCGTTAGCTCGAAGGGGCGAATGGACAGTTCTTTGCCATTCGGATCCTCCCCCATGTGTCTGATCCGGCAGCGGGGGGGTACCGATAGAGGGCACGATGAGGTGGGAGACCACAGGAGGTGGGCATAGGTGTTCGCAACGATGCGCCGCAAGAACCGTAGCCGGCGAATGAAGAACGAGCTCGGCCAGAGCGTGGACCACTTCAAGCGCGCAGCGTCGCTCGCAGCGCAGGAGACGGGTTCCACCGTCGGGCCGCGGGTGCAGGCCGCCGTCGGCCGGGTGCAGCCGGTGGCCGCGAAGGCGCGCGGTGCCGCGTCGACCGGCTGGGGCAGCGCCGTGGCCACGCTCGCCCCGCTGGTCGCGGCCGCGAGCCAGAGCTCGCGCCAGACCGGCAAGGCGAGCGAGAAGCAGCTCAAGAAGAACAAGAAGAACGCCAAGGAGCTGGAGAAGCGGGCAAGCAAGGCGGTCGGCCGCAAGCCTCGCGGTCGCGCCTCCAAGCTGGCCGGCTTCGCCCTGGTGGGCACCGCCGTCGGCGTCGCCGCGGCGTGGGCGGCCAAGCGCCGCAAGGCCGCGCAGTGGGACGAGTACGACCCGGCCACGCCGCTGACCTCGGCGCGGGTGGGTGCCGATGACGCCGCTTTCGAGCCGGCCGACCCGTCGCCGAACGGTGTCCTGCCGGACCCGGCGCGGCCGTCTCCGCGGTTCTGAGCAGCGCATCCCCCGGGTAGGAACAGCAGCCGGTAGGGACAGCAGCGCGCACGGGCGGGTCCGGTCGGACCCGCCCGTCGGCGTGCGCTACTGCGGGTCGGTCTGGCGGGCCCGCGCCGGGTCGAGCGACGGGCCGAACGGCAACAGCGCGATCAACGGCGACGGGATCTGGCGCGGCTTGACCTTGCCGTAGCCCAGCTTGGTCAGCAGGTCGCGGCTGGCCAGCGGGTACTGCCGGCCGGTGTCGGTCACGATGCTGACCGTGCCGTTGCTGGCCGGGGCGCTCGGCGAGGCGGCGACCACGGTGACCGCGCCACGGCCGCGGGCCACGTGCACGAGGTCGGCCAGCACGGCGGACGGCGCTGATCCCACGCCGGAGACCGAAACGCCGTCCGGGACGGTCGGATCGATCCGGATGCCGTCGCCGGTCTTCGGGTCGACAGGCAGGGTGATGCAGAGCTTCGACGGGGTGCCGTCGGCGAGCTCGGGCACCGTCGCGGGCAGGCCATCCGGGTCGCTGGTGTCGGCGAGCCTGGTGCGCGAATCGGGCAGCAGCGTGGCGAAGTCGGCGCCGATGTCGACCGGCTCGCCCACCCCGGGCAGTGCCTGCAGCAGCCGGGCCTGCATCTCGGTCACCGCGGCCTGGCCGTCCGGCAGGACCACCGCGACCTCCCTCGAGTCGGTGATCAGTTGGCCGACCCGGAGGTTGGCCGAGACCGGGGTGCCGCGGGTGCCCGGAATGGCCGGCGCGACCAGGTCTGGCCCGGGCGGGATCGCGTTGATGAGCGCGGCCGAGACCGGCCACGGCTGCTGGTCCGGCCAGCCGAGCAGGCGCAGCGTGGTGACCAGCCGGGACGCCGGGATGGCGAAACGACGGTTGCCGGAGACCAGATAGGTCTGCTCGTCGGGGTCGCGGACCAGCACCGCCTTGCCGGCCCGGGCGGCGACCACACCATCGGTGAGCTTGTCGCCGACCAGCAGGGTGCTCCGCGAGGATTTGTTGGCGCCCTCGTTGTCCGAGCAGACCGACCAGCGCTCGGTGATCAACGCGTCGGCGCGGGGCAGCGAATCGGGCGCGTCCGGGATGCCGAGCGGATCACCGAGCGGCACCGCGGCGAGTTTCTCCGGCGAGATGCCCTTCAACGTCGGGGTCTGCGCCGACGCCAGGAGCAGGCCGGACGTGTAGTTCAGCACGGGATGCAGGCGGCGGTCGGAGTCGAGATAGACGAACCGGGCGCCGGTGCCCTTCTCCTGGAAGACCACCTTGGAATCGTTCGCGTCGGTGTTGCTGTGCCCGGTGAACAGGCCGTAGATCGCGGCGGCGCCCACCGCGAGACTCGCGATCAGCAGGCTGACCAGCGCGGTCGTACCGGCTCGGCGCAGCGGCGACCGGGCCGGGTCAGGATCGTGCGTGACCAGCGCGGCCACCACTCGCTGAATCGAGTACTGGTAGGAGTGGAGCTGATCCTGGCGGGATGACACACCGTCACTCTAGGGGTCGACGTCGATGCCCGGGGGCTCAGAGCCAGCCGTTGCGCCGCAGCGCCCGGTAGAGCAGCACCGAAATCCCAGTGATGATCGCCCACCAGGTCGCGTAGCTGTATCGCCAGCCGAGCTCGGGCATGTGCTCGAAGTTCATCCCGTAGACCCCGGCGCCGGCCGTCCACACCGTCGCGATGGCCGCCCACGCGGCGATCTTGCGCATGTCGTTGTTCTGGTCGACGGTCACCTGGGCCAGCCGGGCCTGCAGGATCGAGTTGAGCAGGTCGTCATAGGACGACAACTGCTCGACTGTCCGGGCCAGATGGTCCTGGACGTCGCGGAAGTACTTCCCGATCCGCTTCGGCACGATCGCCACGATCGTCGCGATCGGCCGCTGGAGCGGCACGACCGACCGGCGGAACTCCACCAACTCTCGCTTCATCTGGTAGACCGCCTGGATCGGGGCGGCGCGGCCGCGGGTGAAGACGCCCTCCTCGATCACCTCGAGGTCGGCCTCCACCTGGTCGGCGACGGCGAGGTAGTGGTCGACCACCCGGTCGGTCACCGCGTACGCCACCGCCCAGGGACCCTGCTCGAGCAGCACGGCCCGCTCGGTCTCCAGGCCGGCCCGCACCGAGCCGAGCTCGGAGGCGTCGCCGTGCCGGACAGTGATCACGAACTGCTCGCCCACAAAGATCATCATCTGCCCGGTCTCGACGACCTGCGACGTCTCGGTGAGCTCGCGGTGCGGCACATACCGGACGGTGCGCAGGGCGAGGAAGTGCACCGCGCCGAACTGCTCCAGCTTGGGCCGCTGGTCGGCCTTGACCGCGTCCTCGACGGCGAGCTCGTGCAGGCCGTAGGTCTGCGCGATGCCGGTCATCTCCTCCTCGGCCGGCTCGTGCAGGCCGAGCCAGACGAAGGCGTCGCTCTGCGAACAGGCCACCCGCAGCGCCTCGTCGGGGGTGAAGTCGCCGGGTAGCCGCTGCCCGGCGACGTAGACGCCGCAGTCCACCACCGCGCTACCGCCGTCCGGGAGACGCACGCCGTCGGGCCGGCCGTCGGTGGTGCCGAGAATGCGGTTCATCGCCCGGACCGGCGCGGCGAAGGCGCGTGACAGCGGCGTGTGCAGCCCCCACGTGCCGGGTTCGCGTTCGCTCACTGCGACCTCCCCACAAAACGATT
>DASWMR010000342.1:0-5524 GCA_036399635.1 Actinoplanes sp.
CTGGTGCGGTCTCGCGGTGCGGGTGCTGGGGCCGCGGGCGTCCTACCGGCGGCGGGACGGCTGGCTCGGCGCGCTTCCGCTCTACGGCTGGTATCTGATCTGCGTGCTCTGCTGGCGGGTGGCGTTGCTGCCCTACCGCGACTGGGATCCGCGCCCGGACGAGCTGTGGCGGGCCCGCTGGCTCACCGGCGACCGGCTCGGCCTGTGGCGCGCGGACCAGGACGCAGACCGGGACGGGGATCCGGTCGCCGAGCTGGACCCGGCGGACCGGTCACCGTCGGCTATCCGCGCCCGGGCGGCGGGTGTCAGAGCCGGGACAGGCCCAGCAGCCGGTCGCCGGACCAGGTGAGCACCCAGCCGCCGCCCTTGGAAGTCTTGAAGGGCGTCGGATCGTCCTCATCGCGCAGCCCGGCCAGCAGGTGCGGAATTATCTTGCCCTGACTGCAGATCACCGCCAGGCCGCGGGCCCGCAGCTCGAGCAGCCGCTGCGCGGCCACCTTGGCCTTGGCCGGCGCGTCCTCGGCATGTGCCGGCTCGGCGAACGCACCATCCAGCACGATCGGCAGCCGCACCTGTGCGGCGAGCGGTTCCAGGGTCTGCTTACACCGCAACGGGGTCGCCGCCACCAGGCGTTCCGGGCGGAGCAGCGCGCACAGCGAGCCGATCCGCTCGGCCTGCGCCTGACCCACCGGGTCGATCGGGCGCAGCGCGTCCCGACCCGACCACCGCTTGCGAACGCCCGCGTGCGCGTGCCGCACCACCGCGGCCACGGCGGTGACCGGGGGCAGGGCGGCGACCTGCTCGATCAGGGAGCGATCGTCGGGGTACGTCAGCCGGTCGATCGCCGCGTCGACCGGCAGCCACTCGATCCGGTCGACTTCGTCGGTATCCACCACGGCACCCCCCTCGACGGCCGCCATCAGCCAGAACTCGACAGTCTTCGGCGTACCGTCCGGAAGGAAGTATTCGACGATCCGCAAGCGCAGCTGCGGTCGACCGTGCCAGCCGGTCTCCTCGAAAACTTCGCGCACCGCCCCGGCAAGCGCGTGCTCGCCGGCCGCCAGCTTGCCCTTGGGCAGGCTCCAGTCCTGGTATTGCGGGCGGTGCACGACGCAGATCTCCATGCCGTCGCGGCCCGGCCGGTGCAGAACCCCGCCGCCGGCGCGAACGGCCCCCGCCATCAGGCAACCTTGCCGATCTTCCGGCGCAGCAGGGCCTCCTGCAGATGGACGTGCCGGTCGGCGCTGAACGCCCGCCGATGCCAGCCGCCGTCGCCGGCCAGGTCCCAGCCCTCGGTCTCGTCGCTCATCGACAGCTCCAGCACCCGGCGCAACTCGTCCTTGGCGGACGGCAGGGTGACCCGCACCAGGGCCTCGACCCGGCGGTCCAGGTTGCGGTGCATCATGTCGGCCGACCCGATCCAGTACTCGGCGTCGTCGCCGGCGCCGAACCGGAAGACCCGGGAGTGCTCCAGGAAACGCCCGACGATCGAGCGGACCCGGATGTTGTCCGACAGCCCGGGCACGCCCGGCCGTAGTGCGCACATCCCGCGGATCACCAGATCGACCTTGACGCCGTCGCGCGAGGCCCGGTAGAGCGCGTCGATCGACTCCTCGTCGACAAGCGAGTTCACCTTGATCTGCACGAGCGCCTCGCCGCCGTCCCGGGCGATCCGGGCCTGCTCCTCGATCCGCTCGATCACGCCGGAGCGCACGCCATGCGGCGCGACCAACAGCCGGCGGTACGACCGTTGGCGGCTGTAGCCGGTGAGCACGTTGAACAGATCGGTGATGTCCGCGCCCACCTCGGGATCGGCGGTGAGCATGCCGAAGTCCTCGTACAGCCGGGCGGTCTTGGGGTGGTAGTTGCCGGTGCCGATGTGGCAGTAGCGCCGGATCTGGTGGCCCTCCTGACGCACCACCAACGACGTCTTGCAGTGCGTCTTGAGGCCGACCAGGCCGTAGACGACGTGGCAGCCGGCCCGCTCGAGGGTGCGCGCCCAGGCGATGTTCGCCACCTCGTCGAACCGGGCTTTCACCTCGACCAGCACCACCACCTGCTTGCCTGCGGCGGCCGCGTCGACCAGGGCGTCCACTATCGGCGAGTCGCCCGAAGTGCGGTACAGCGTCTGCTTGATGGCGAGCACGTGCGGGTCGGCCGCGGCCTGCTCGATGAAGCGCTGCACGCTTGTTGAGAACGAGTGGTACGGGTGGTGCACCAGGATGTCGCCGTCGCGCAGCCGGTTGAAGACGCTGCGCGGCACCTCGCCGTCGGCCAGGGCCGGGTGGGTGGCCGGTACGAACGGGCGGTCCTTTAAGTCGTCCCGGTCGCACTCGCCGAAGACCTGCCACAGCGCCGAAAGGTCGAGCAGGCCGGGCACCCGCAGGACGCCTTGACTGTCCATGTCCAACTCGCGGACGAGGAGGTCGAGCACGTGATCGCTGATCGACGCGGCCACCTCGAGCCGCACCGGTGGCCCGAACCGGCGCTGCGCCAGCTCGCGCTCGAGGGCCTGCAGGAGGTCCTCGTCGCGGTCCTCGTCGACCTCCAGCTCGGCGTTGCGGGTCACCCGGAACAGGTGCCACTCGAGAATCTGCATGCCCGGGAAGAGTTGGTCGAGGTGGACCGCGATGAGCTCCTCCACCGGCAGGAAGCGCACTCCGCGGCTGTCGTTCTGCACGCTCACGAAGCGGGGCACGTTGTTCGGCACCTTGATCCGGGCGAACAACTCCGACCCGCCACCGCCGTCCGGCGCCCGCAGCGCCACCGCGAGATTCAGCGAGCGGCTGGAGATGTACGGGAAGGGATGTGCCGGGTCGACGGCGAGCGGGGTCAGCACCGGGAAGATCTGCTCGCGGAAGTAGGTGCGCAGCCGCTCCCGCTCCGGCGCGTCCAGCTCGCCCCAGCTGACCAGCTCGATGCCCTCGGCGGCAAGCTTCGGCCGCACCTCGTCGGCGAAGCAGCAGGCGTGCCGAGTGACCAGGTCGGCGGCCCGCTGAGAGATCATCTCAAGCTGGCTGCGCAGGGAGACCCGGTCCCCGCCGCGCATCGGCAGGCCGGCGCTCAGCCGGCGCTTCAGGCCGGCCACCCGCACCATGTAGAACTCGTCCAGGTTGCCGGCGAAGATGGCCAGGAACTTGGCCCGCTCGAGCAGCGGCGTGCCCGGGTCCTCGGCTAGGGCCAGCACCCGGGCGTTGAAGTCGAGCCAGGAGAGCTCGCGGTTGAGGAACCGGTCCTCCGGCAGCTCCGCCACCGGCACGCCGGCCTCGTCGGTGGCCGCCGGCTCCTCAAGCGCTGTCGGCTCTTCGAGCGCTGTCGGCTCTTCGAGCGCTGCCGGCTCTTCGATCGTGGCCGGCTCCTCGACGTCGATCGGCTCGGCGTCGGCGGGCGGTGCGGTCGGCTCGATCGCAGTGTCGGTCACCGGCGTCTCCTCTGCAGCGGTATTGCTCACGGCCTCGTGCGGAAGGAAGCGGCCGTTGGGGCCACGCCGGCGGTTGTCCGGGATCCGAGGCGAGGGGTGCATCGGTCCATCATTGCCGGTTCCGGCAGAACGTGAAACGAACAACCGGTAGATCGATTCAGGAGATCCCGGAGATTCTCACTGCCTGGACCACGCCCGCCGCATCGAGGTGCACATCGATGCGTTGACCCAGGCGCAACCGGCGCAAACCGGAACCGTCGAACGCGGCGCCCTCGAAGGCCAGCTCAGTGCCGTCGTCCAGGAGAAGCGTGCCGCCGCGGGTGTCGGCGTCGAAGGTCGCGATTGTGCCCTGCATTCCAGGAACGCTACCGGCTCGCGGTGGGGGAGACGCACGCCACGGTGAGGCCGAGATCACGCAGTAGCGCACAGGTGTGCCGGCCCGCACCGAGGGTGAGTACGGCGGTGAGGTCGTCCGGGGTGTCGACGTCGTGTCGGAGACCGGGCCAGTCGCCGGTCAGGCCCCGGGCGCCGGAGCCCGCGTGCGCGGCGGCCGAGCCGACGCCGAACCGCGGTTCCAGCTTCTCGCCGGGCGGCACCGCCAGCAGCACCGTGCCGGTGCCCGCCGCATCCGCCACGAAGCTGCGGCCCCGAACCTCGCCCAAGGCCGCGTCCAGCTGATCGGGGCGCAGCGCGGGCAGGTCGCCGGTGAGCACTGCCCGGAACCCGGCCAGCTCGGCCACCTCGTCCGCGCCGTAACGCATCGCGGCGTTCAGGTCGCCCGCCGGGCGGTCCGGCACCACCCGGGCGCCCAGCCCGGCCACCGCGGCGGCGATCACCGGGTCGTCGGTGACCACCACGAGTTCGGACACCGCCTCGCCGGTCAGCACGGCGGTCGCCGTGTCCAACACCATGGCCAGGGCCAGATCGGCGTGCCGGGCCGCCGGCACCGCGCCGCGCAACCGGCTCTTCGCCGCGGCCAGCCGCTTGACGGGGATCACCGCCGTCCAGTCGCGCACCATCCCGCCAAGTGTGCCAGTGACTTCGGCGCCGACCCCTGCCTGGTCCCGGCGGGCCCGAGCGGGCATGATTCGACCGAGACATTCCCGCGGCGGGGACAGCAGCGGTCGGGCGGACAGTAGGCGGGAGGGGCCGTGGCGCAGCGCAGGCTCGGTTTCTGGCGGCGTCTCGCGGTGCTCCTGGCGGTTCCGGTGCTGACGGTCTGGACCAGGCGCACCTGGGCCGGGATGGAAAACCTCCCAGCGACCGGCGGGGTGATCGTCGTCCCGAACCACGTGTCGCACTTCGACCCGCTGGTGGTGGCGCACTACATCTACGGCGCCGGGCGGTGGCCGCGGTTCCTCGGCAAGGCCAGCCTCTGGCGGATCCCGGTGCTCGGCGCGTTCCTGCGCAAGGTCCAGCAGATCCCGGTCGAACGCGGCAGTGTAGATGCGGTGAAGTCGCTCGACGTGCTGATCGACGCCATCCGGCAGGGCGGCATCGTGGTGATCTATCCGGAGGGTACGACGACCCGCGAGCCCGACCTGTGGCCGATGCGCGGCAAGACCGGTGCCGCCCGGCTCGCCCTGATCACCGGTGCCCCGGTGGTGCCGGTGGCGAACTGGGGTGCCGAGCGGATCTTCGACCCGCGCACCAGCCGGCTCAATATCCGACCGCGTAGGCCGGTGACGGTCACCGCCGGCCGCCCGGTCGACCTGAGCCGCTGGCACGGGACCACCCCGAACCGGGCGGTGCTCGACGAGATGACCGAGGCCATCATGCTGGACATCACCGCCCTGCTGGGCGAGGTCCGCGGCGAACAGCCGCCGGCCACCCGCTACGACCGGCCCGCCCGGTCGGCGCGGACCGCCGAGGACGGCCGATGAGCCGCGCCGCCGTCCTCGGGGCCGGTGCCTGGGGAACAGCCTTCGCGAAGATGCTCGCCGAGGCCGGCTCGGAGGTGACGATCTGGGCCCGCCGGGAACCGGTGGCCGCCGCGATCCGCGAGTTCGGGGTCAACGAGAGCGCGTTGCCCGGGGTCAAGCTGCCCGAGCGGGTCACCGCCACCAGCGATCTCGGTGCGGCGGTGGCCGGTGCCGGCCTGAT
>DASWMR010000343.1:0-2859 GCA_036399635.1 Actinoplanes sp.
AACGAGCGCAGACGACAGGAGCAACCAGGCGGTATTGCCGGTGTTGATCTCCACGCTGCCTCCTCTCGGAATTTGAGTGTCCTCCTACACGACCCACGGGGCAGCGTCGCCAGTCGGCCGGTTTCGTGGCGGAAGCCTTCCGGTCCGCTGTTTCGAGCACGGTCTACCGGCGATTTCCGGCACGTGACGCGTTGTTTCGTACGTGTGAAGAAACTCTCACAGGCCCCAGGACCAAACACCCTGAACTGCCACAATAGCCACCGACATCACGCTGAGTTGATCATTGGTATCGGTAATTGTCGATCAACGCAGGGCGTATTCCAGGGTGTGCCGCTCGTAGTCGAGCAGGCGCAGATCACGCATCGGTCGCCGGAGGTGGCCCTTGTGCACGATCCGAACGAATGCCGGATCGCCCGCCGCGGCCATCCGGCGGATTCCCTCGACGTGGTCGACGATCCGCTTCCGGATGGTCCGCACCAGACGGTGCCGGTCGCGCGGAATCAACCCGTAGGCGTCCGCGAACAGGCGCAGCCGGCGCGGCCGGTTCGGCCGCTTCCACCCCAGCGTGTACGAGTCCCGGTCGCTGAACAACGGCACCCAGGTCCACGCCGCGTATGCCACGTCGTAGATCCGTGCACCGGGCGAGGCCAGGTCGAAATCGATGAGCGACAGCGTGCCGTCCGGGCGCCAGACCACGTTATGCGGGGCCGCGTCGTGGTGGCAGATCACCTCGGTGTCCGGCGGGGGCGGCCCGAACGAGCGCCAGACCGCGTTCGGCGGCGGCACGAAGCCGTACTGCGCGTCGTGGAACATCCGCAACATGGTCGCGACGGTGACCAACGCCTCCTCGGTCACCCAGTGGGGGCCCAGCGGATATTCGCCGCACTCGCCGTCGAGGTAGGACAGCACCTCGCGGCCCTTCTCGTCCATCCCCAGGGCGCGCGGCGAACCGGTGAACCCGACCCGCTCGAGGTGGTTGAGCAGGGCATGCACGGACGGGGTCCACGGGCCGACGTTGCGCCGCACCGTGTCGCCGACGCGTGAGACCGTGCTGACGTTGCCGCCGTGCAGCGGAATCTCTTCTACGGACTCCCCCATGGTCCGACCCTACGCGTCGGAGCCAAGCAGGGCCTCGACGAAGGCGGCCGGCTCGAACGGCGCCAGATCGTCCGGGCCCTCGCCCAGACCCACCAGCTTGACCGGGATACCCAGCTTGCGCTGCACGGCGATGACGATGCCGCCCTTGGCCGTGCCGTCGAGCTTGGTCAGCACCACGCCTGTCACGTCCACCACTTCGGTGAACACCCGGGCCTGCTCCAGACCGTTCTGGCCGGTGGTCGCGTCCAGGATCAGCAGCGTCTCGTCGACCGGGCCGTGCTTCTCGACCACCCGCTTGACCTTGCCGAGCTCGTCCATCAGGCCGACCTTGTTCTGCAGGCGGCCGGCGGTGTCGATCAGCACGGTGTCCACCCCGAGCTCGATGCCCCGTTTCACCGCGTCGAACGCCACGCTCGCCGGGTCGCCGGCCTCCGGCCCGCGGACGGTCTCGGCGCCGACCCGCTCGCCCCAGGTGGCGAGCTGCTCGGCGGCGGCGGCGCGGAACGTGTCGGCGGCACCGAACAGCACGGTACGCCCGTCCGCGATCAGCACCCGGCCGATCTTGCCGCAGGTGGTGGTCTTGCCGGCGCCGTTCACCCCGACCACGAGCACCACCGCCGGTCGGCCGTCGTGCGGCGTGGTCTTGAGGCTGCGGTCCAGGTCGGGCTCGAGCGCCGCGGTCAGCTCCTCGGCGAGCTGCTGGCGTACCTCGCCCACGGTGCGGGTGCCGAGCACCCGGACCCGCTCGCGCAGCCGCTCGACCAGCGCCTGGGTGGCCTCGACGCCGACGTCGGCCCCGATCAGGCTGTCCTCGATCTCCTCCCAGGCGTCCTCGTCCAGGTGGTCCCGGGAAAGCACGCTCAGCAGGCCGCGACCGAACACGCTCTGCGACCGGGCCAGCCGGGCCCGCAGCCGCACCAGCCGGCCGGCGGTCGGTTCCGGCTGCTCCAGCGTGGGCGCGACCGGCTCCGTGATGAGCGGCGGCAGCTCCTCGTCGGGCACCGGGGGCACCAGAACCGGCGGCGCCTCGGGTGCCGCGGTTGGCGGGCGCTCCAGGGTGGTCGTGCCCGCGCCGGCCGTGGGGGGCGGCAGCTCGCGGCGGCGCATGCGCGGCACCACCAGGCCGACCGCTCCGATCAGCAGGACGACGAGCAGGATCCCTGCAGCGACCACGTATTCCATGCCGAAATCCTGACAGATGCGCCGGCCGCCCGTGGCACTGCCCACGCAGTGGCGACATGCGCCACCCATGACGGAAGATGGAGCACCCCTCAACCAGCGCGGAGGCTCTCGCCCCATGGACCCACTCCACCGGCCGCCCAGGTGCTGCGCGCCGCCCGGCCGACCTGGCGCCGGTGACCGCTCGGTGGCGGCTCGGTGACCGCTCACCTGCTCATCGGCCCGATGGTCCGGCGGGTGGTCGGCGATCAGGCCACCGTCTGGGTGGAGACCACCGAACCGACCTATGTCCGGGTGGAGACTGATGGCGGCGGCTCCGGCTCCGCGGCGACCTTCACGGCGTACGGGCATCACTACGCGCTCGTCATCGTCGACGGCCTGACCCCGGACGCCGCGAACGCCTACCGGGTGTTGCTCGACGACCGCCCGGTCTGGCCGCCAGCCGAGTCGCCGTACCCGCCGTCGGTGATCCGCACCAGGCCGGCCGACGACCGCGACGAGCCGGTGCGCCTGGTCTTCGGCTCCTGCCGCGAGGGGACGCCGCATTCCACCGCGCGCAAGCTGCCACCGGACGCGCTGGAC
>DASWMR010000344.1:0-2980 GCA_036399635.1 Actinoplanes sp.
CACGCCTGGACGCTGGCCGGCACCCTGGTCGCCGCCGTGAGCCTCGCCGCCCTGGCCGGTCGCACGGATCTCGCCGGCGTGGCGCTGGGCTGGGCCGGGGTGCAGCTCGGGCTCAACGTCATGCTGGCCACGCTGACCGCCGCCGTCCCCGACCGGGTGCCGGTGGAGCAGCGCGGCCTGGTCTCCGGCTGGATCGGCATGCCGCAGGCACTCGGACTGGTGATCGGCGCCATCCTGGTCACCGCGGTGGTCACCACCACCGGCCCGGGTTACCTGCTGATGGCCGTCGGGCTGGCTGTCCTGGTGGCCCCGTTCGTGCTGCGCACGCCGGATCAACCGCTGCCCGACGGCCCGGTCCCGCGCACCCGGTGGAAGCTCGACCTGGCCGACAACCCGGACTTCGCCTGGGCCTTCGGCACCCGCTTCCTGGTGCAGCTCGGCAACGCGCTGGGCACGCTCTACCTGCTCTACTTCCTCGGCGACGCGGTGCGGCTGGCCGATCCGGACACCGGACTGCTGATCATGATCCTGCTCTATACGGTCGGCATGATCGGCACGGCGATGCTCGGCGGCTGGTACTCCGACCGGCTCGGCCGGCGCAAGATTTTCGTGATCTGGTCCGGCGTGTTGATCGCGATCGCGGCAAGCCTGCTGGCGATCTGGCCGACCTGGCCCGTCTCGATGGTCGCCGCATTCCTGTTCGGCGCCGGCTACGGCGTCTACCTGGCGGTGGACACCGCGCTCATCACCCAGGTGCTGCCGACCGCGACCGACCGGGCCAAGGACCTCGGCGTGATCAACATCGCCACGGCGGCACCCCAGGTGCTCGGCCCGGCGCTGGCCGCCCCGATCGTGACCCACCTCGGCGGCTATCCGGTGCTCTTCGCCCTGACCGCGGCGGTCACCCTGGCCGGCGCCGTGGCGGTGGTGAAGATCCGCTCGGTGGCCTGACGGAAGGGCCCAACAGCTGCTAGTACGCTGACCGGGTGACCGTACGCGTACGCTTCGCCCCGTCCCCGACCGGAATGTTCCATGTTGGCAGTGCCCGCTCGGCGCTGCAGAACTGGATCTACGCCCAGCAGCACGGCGGCACTTTCGTGTTGCGCATCGAGGACACCGACGCCGCCCGCAATCGTCCCGAGTGGACCGAGGGCATCATCTCCGCGCTGGACTGGATCGGGATCGAGCGCGGCTCCTACGAGGGCCCGCACTTCCAGTCGGCGTACGTGCAGGACCACACCGCCGCCGCGACCCGCCTCTACGGCGAGGGCAAGGCCTACTACTGCGACTGCAAGCGCGAGGACGTGGTCGCCCGCTCGGGCAACACGCACACCGGCTACGACGGCTTCTGCCGGGAGCGGGCGCTCGGCCCCGGCGAGGGCCACGCGCTGCGCTTCCGTACCCCCGACACCGGCGAGACGATCGTGGTCGACATGGTCCGCGGCAAGCCGACCTTCGAGAACAAGCTGATCGAGGACTTCGTGATCGCCCGCAGCGACGGCTCGCCGCTGTTCCTGCTGGCCAACGTCGTCGACGACAGCACGATGGGGATCACCCACGTGATCCGCGCCGAGGAGCACCTGCCGAACACCCCCAAGCAGCAGCTCCTCTGGGAGGCGCTGGGTGCCACGCCCCCGGTCTGGGCGCACGTTCCGGTGATCGTCAACGAGAAGCGGCAGAAGCTCTCCAAGCGTCGCGACAAGGTGGCCCTGGAGGGCTACCGCGACGAGGGCTACCTGGCGGCCGCCATGAAGAACTACCTGATGCTGCTCGGCTGGGCGCCGTCCGGCGACCGGGAGATCGTCCCGTGGCAGGTCATCGAGGACGAGTACCGGATCGACGAGGTCAACCACGCGCCGGCCTTCTTCGACGTCAAGAAGCTGCGGGCGTTCAACGGCGACTACATCCGGGCTCTCACCACCGAGGAGTTCATCCAGCTCTGTACGCCGTGGCTGACCGGCACCGACACCATCGCCGCCCCGCCGTGGGAGCCGGCGGCGTTCGACGCCTCGGTGTTCACCGCGGTCGCCCCGCTCGCCCAGACCCGCATCGCCGTCCTCGCCGAGATCGTGGACTATGTCGACTTCTTCTTCCTGGACGCGCCGGTGATCGACGACGCGGCCTGGGCCAAGGCCATGAAGGAGGGCGCCGCCGAGATCCTGGACGCGACAATAGCCGCGTTCGAGGCGCTCGCCGACTGGTCGACCGATCCGCTGAAGGCCGCGCTCGAGGCGGTCGGTGCCGCGCGCGATCTCAAGCTCGGCAAGACCCAGGCGCCGATCCGGGTCGCGGTGACCGGTCGCGGGGTCGGGCTTCCGCTCTTCGAATCGGTCGAGGTGCTGGGCCGCGACCGTACGCTCGCCCGGTTGCGCGCCGCTCGAACCAAGCTTTGATTTCCCGCTTTATCGTATTTGGGGGCCCTCGGCCATCGTTGCCCGTCATTCCGGTAACGAAATCCGCTGTGCGGGTGACCGGGGCCCCTATGGCTTGCCCGCTCTGGGTACTATTCGGCCGCTGATCAACGGCCGTCGTCGTCTCGTCGCCATCGGAGGATGGCTGCAAAACCGTCCGCCTCGAGATGCGCTCGGGCGTTCGTCCGGGGAGGCTGAAACCCTCGGCTGTTTCGCGAGCCGTCGCGAGACGATCGGCGCGTGTGCAGCCATGTCCATCACGGGGCGCGGGAGGCCGGCCATGGTTCGAAGAGCGATCAGACGCTTCGTGTCGGCTGCCGGGGTGCTCGCGGCCGCCGCCGCGCTCGCCGTCGGCGTGGCACCCGGCGCGGCGCACGCGGCGCCCAAGCCGGCCGCGAAGGCGAGCGCCGTCTCGATCGACGGCTCCACCATCGACGACCCCATCGTGATCCAGCAGAAGGAGCAGGGCCGCCTCTTCACCAGCCTGCTCAACGAGGTCGACTGGACGGCCACCGCGAAGGGCCAGACCAGCGCGCCCGAGGCGAGCAAGCTCGGTCAGAAGTTCACCC
>DASWMR010000345.1:0-3117 GCA_036399635.1 Actinoplanes sp.
AGACGACGGACCGGCGCAGCGGCTGGTCGATGCCGAGCACACCGTCGTAGGCGACCGCCAGCACCACCGATCCGAGCGCCAGGACTACCGCCATCGGCCAGAAGATGAAGCCGGCGGCCATCATCGGCCCGGCCGGTAGGACGAACGTCAGGGCGGTGAGGATCGCCATGGTCAGCAGCGCGCCGCTCAGACCCAGTACCAGCCAGCGGATCCGGCGCCGCTCGGCCGGCCGGATCCGCCGGTAGCGCAGCGCCAGTAACAGCACGGCGAGCACCAGCCATAGCGTGAAGGTGCTGTTCAGGACGCCGATCACCGGGCCGGCGCCGGCTGTGGCCGGGACGTAGAACGGGCTGACGAGCAGCGGATCGTCCGGGCCCGGAAAGCCGCCCTTGGCCAACGTCGGATGGGTGACCGCGTGCAGGAACGGCAGGAGCCCGCCCGCGACGGCCACCACCGTCAGCACCCAGCGCTCGTACGCCCGGTGTGGACGCCCGTCCGGGAAGAGCCCGAACAGCGCGAGCCCGGCGGCCAGGCCGATGTTGTCGGCCAGCAGGCGCCCGATCGACGGGACCCAGGCCCACGGCTCGTCGCGGACCATCGGAAGCAGAATGTCACCCGCCGCGACATTGATCAGGAACGTGACCCCGCCGAACAACAGCCACATGCCGGCGAGGCGGTCCGGCCGCCGGCGCAGCAGCCACACACCCACCAGATAGAACGGCGCCGGTCCGATCAGGACCCAGGCCGCCGTCGTAGGTTCGCCGCCGGCCAGCGCGAGGACCAGGGCAGCGACCAGCACGACGCCGCCCACCACCGCGACCACCCGGGTCACCAGACGCATGCGCTCAGTCTGGCGGACGGCCCCCGGCCGGCACACCAGGTAAACCCCCACCGCAATTGCGGGCAGCCTGGTCGTGACCGGGGCCGGCGGTTCCTAGCCTCATCGACATGACTACCTCCAGCGCCACCACGTCCACCACCCGTACCGCGGGCCTCGCCGCCTTCGCCGTCGCCGGTCTTGCCGACATCATCACCGCCGTCCTGTCCCTGTCCGGCGTCATGGATGAGGACGCACCGCCGATCGGCGTACCGATCACCCTCATCGTCACCGGCCTCGTCTCGGCCGCGACTCTGTTCGCCGGCCGCGGCACGCTGATCGCCGCGTACGTGGCCCGGGTCGTGTCCACCGGCCTCTTCATTCCGGCCTTCGCCATGGGTGCGCCAGTCTGGGTGAAGGTGCTCGGCATCATCGCGATAGTGCTGTCGGTGGCCGGCATCTGGCTCACCCTCCCGGCGCTGCGCCGCCACCCAGCGGTTTGACCGTCTCAGGTCTCCCAGTACTCGGCGCGGCGGGCGGGCAGCCCCTCGAGGCACTCGGTGAGAATCACCCGCGCTTGCTGGAAGTTCAACGACGGCGCGCCGAGCCGGTCCAGGTGGTCGAAGAAGGCGATGCCCGCCTCGCACAGTGCGCGCAGCAACTCCGTCTCTGCCGTCACCGCCCGCTGGACGCGCGGGCCGGCCTCGCAGCGCGCCTCCATCATGCCGCCACCTCGCCGGCTCAATCGGAACAGGACCGGCTGATCCGGGAAGTGGGTCTCCGCTTCGGCTTCGCCCTGGGCCACCTTCGCCACCATCGCGGCGATGTAGACCCAGAGGTCCCCCACGTCGTCCCGCAGCGCGGCCGTGAGGACCGGCGTCTCGCCGACCGTCAGCTCGATCGCACCGTCGATCGAGTGCCAGCGCCGCTGGCCGGGGAGCACCGCCTCGATCGGAGTGAGCTCTCCTGATTTCGCCAGCAACAGCGAACGAACGGTGATCACGGCCATGCCAACCACTCTAATGATCGAGGTGACCACGCACCGTCGCCCGGGCGCGCAGCCCAGGCGACGGTACGCCGGCTCACCGACGGTGAACTACAGCGGGTAGAACTGCCCGATGGTGCCGTCCCGGCGCATGCCGAGCGTGAACTTCCGGTCGCCGATGGTGCCGATGAACTGCGACGGGCCCCGACCGGTCTCCAGGTACTCCCGGATCTGCGCCTGGTGCTGCCGCACCACGCTGCCGACGTAGCCGGTGACGTCGTCGATGCTCTCGGTCCGGAGGAAGAACGTCTGGGTGCCCGTCCGCGAACCGTCCCAATACTCGGGCATGTGGCGGTTCATGATGTGCACCATCCGCTCGTGGTTCAACAGCACCGACCGGCCGCCACCGATGTCGTGGCTCTTCGACGTCCAGCCGCTGGAGTTGAGGGCGCTCCGCGCCTTCTGCGGTGCCGCTTTGTCCTTGGGCGGAATGTTGCATTCGGCGGGATCGTCGAGCAGGACCCGGGTGCTCTTGAGAGCCGCCAACGGCACGGCATCGCAGCCCTCGGTGCCTTCCCGGTTCTTCTTACGCTGCTTGGCCTTCTCCAGCAGGTCGTCCTGCTTCTTGCCGGCGTTGCGCGCCTTCTCGGCGAACGTCTTGTACTTCTTGAAGATGTCCCAGACGTTCTTGAGCTTCTTGATCTTGCTCCACGGGATCAGCTCGACGACCGCCCAGAAGCACGCACCGAAGCTGGGCGTCTTGACGCACGTGAGAATCTCCCCGAGGACCAGGTCGCCGAGGATCTCCAGGCCGTTCTCCTTGACGAAGTCCAGGAAGCCCTGATCGCGTTCGGCCTTGGCAGCCTCGTATTCGGCCCGCTCCTCCGGGGTGAGCTCGTTGAGGAAGTCGCTCTCCTGCTCCGGCGTCAGACCGGAGCCGTGTTCCAGCGAGTCCTCGAGCCGTTGCCGTTCAGCGGCCTCCGCACGCTCGTACGCCTTCTGCGCCTCCGCGGCGTGTTCGCCGGCCTTCTCGGCGGCCTCCGCGGCGCTGTCCGCATGCTTCTGCGCTTCCTCCGCATAGCGCTTGGCGTCGGCGGCGTCGGCTTCGGCGCGGGTGGCGGCAGCCCGGGCCGCCGCGGCGTCGCTCTCCGCGGCGCTGGCGGCCTGCCCGGCCGCGTCGGCGTCGGCCTGCGCCTGCTCGGCACTGCGGCCCGCCGCGGCGGCATCGGCGGCCGCCTCGTTAGCGGCCTGCCGTGCCGCGATGGCGTCGGCCCGAGCCTGGGCGTCGGCGCGGGCCGCGCTGGCGGCGGCAGCG
>DASWMR010000346.1:0-2814 GCA_036399635.1 Actinoplanes sp.
CAACCTGGTCCGCGACGGCGAGCCGGTGCGGATGAGCAAGCGGGCCGGCACGGTGGTGACGCTGGAGGACTTCGTCGAGGCGCTCGGTGTCGACGCCACCCGGTACGCCCTGGCCCGCTACTCGTCCGACTCGCCGATCAACATCGACATCGCGATCTGGACCAAGGCCGGCAATGACAATCCGGTCTATTACGTACAGTACGTGGCGGCCCGTACGGCCGCGGTGGCCCGCAACGCCGCCGAGGTGGGGCTGACCCGTGGGCAGGCCGACGACTTCCAGCCCGAGCTGCTCGCCCACGAGAAGGAGAATGAGCTGCTCAAGGCCCTCGCCGAGTACCCCGCCGTGGTGGCCCGGGCGGCCGAGCTGCGCGAGCCGCACCACGTCGCCCGCTACCTGGAAGAGGTCGCCGGGGCGTACCACCGCTTCTATGACAAGTGCCGGGTGCTTCCGTTCGGTGACGAGCCGGTCACCGATCTGCAGCGGGCGCGGCTTTGGCTGAACGACGCCACCCGTACGGTGATTGCGAACGGGTTGGGCCTGCTGGGCGTCTCGGCCCCCGAAAGGATGTAGGGCATGCGAGCTCATGAGGCCGGGGCACTGCACGGTGACCTCGGTAACCGGGGGCCGGCCTGGCTGCGTACGCCGGAGGACGTGAACGCCCTCGTGCCGCAAATCTGGCCGCGCACCGTGACCCGCACCGAGGCCGGGCCGTTGGCGATCGGCGGGGTGAGCGTCGCCGAGCTGGCGGCGGAGCACGGCACACCGACCTACCTGCTGGACGAGGCCGACCTGCGGGCGCGCTGCCGGGAGTTCGTGGCGGCCTTCGCCGGCGCCGACGTCTACTACGCCGGCAAGTCGTTCCTCTGCAAGGCGGTCGTCCGGGTCGTCGCGGAGGAGGGACTCTTCCTGGACGTGTGCACCGGCGGCGAGCTGGCGGTGGCGCTGGCGGCCGGCTTCCCGGCCGAGCGGATCGGCTTCCACGGCAACAACAAGTCGGTCTCCGAGCTGACCCGGGCGCTGACCGCTGGGGTGGGCCGGATAGTCGTCGACTCGTTCGACGAGATCGCCCGGCTGACCGAGCTCGCCAGAGCGACCGGCAAGCGCCCGGCAGTGCTGGTCCGGGTCACCGTCGGCGTCGAAGCGCACACCCACGAGTTCATCGCCACCGCCCACGAGGACCAGAAGTTCGGCTTCTCGCTGTCCGGCGGTGCGGCCTTCGCGGCCGCCGTGCAGATCCTCGACGAGGGCGTTCTCGACCTGCGCGGGCAGCACTCGCACATCGGGTCGCAGATCTTCGACACCAACGGCTTCGAGGTGGCCGCCCGGCGGGTGCTGGAGCTGCAGTCGCAGATCCGCGACGCCCGCGGGGTCGAACTCGTCGAGCTCGATCTCGGCGGCGGCTTCGGCATCGCGTACACCACGCAGGATGACCCGTCGACGCCGGGTGATCTTGCGAAGCGGCTCAACAAGATCGTCGAGTCCGAGTGCGAGCTGGCCTCGCTGCGGATGCCCCGGCTCTCCATCGAGCCGGGCCGGGCCATCGTTGGGCCGTCCGTCCTCACACTGTACGAGGTCGGCACGGTCAAGGATGTCGACGGCATTCGCACCTACGTGAGTGTGGACGGCGGGATGAGCGACAACATCCGCACCGCGCTGTACGACGCCTCGTACTCGGCGGCGCTGGCTGGCCGACGTAGTGCCGCGGAACCGATGTTGGCCCGGGTCGTGGGAAAGCATTGTGAATCCGGGGACATCGTCGTGAAGGATGAATTCCTGCCCGCCGACGTGCAGCCCGGAGATCTTCTCGCCGTGCCGGGTACCGGTGCGTACTGCCGGAGCATGGCCAGCAATTACAACCACGTCCCTCGGCCGCCAGTGGTCGCGGTGCGCGACGGCGCCTCGCGCGTGATCGTGCGCCGGGAGACCGAGGACGACCTGCTCGCATTGGATGTGGGATGAGCTTGAGCTCGCAGAGAAGGGTCCGCCTCGCACTACTGGGGTGCGGCACCGTCGGTTCCGAAGTTGTCCGGCTCCTGCACGAGCAGTCCGCCGACCTGACCGCCCGGATCGGCGCCCCGCTCGAGATCATCGGCATCGCGGTGCGGCGGATGGGCCGGGAACGCGCCGGGCACGTCGACCCGGCGCTGTTCACCACCGACGCGCTGGGCCTGGTCAAGCGCGACGACGTGGACGTGGTGATCGAGGTGGTGGGCGGCATCGAGCCGGCCCGCACCTGGCTGGTCGAGGCGCTGCGGGCCGGCAAGAGCGTGGTGACCGCGAACAAGGCGCTACTGGCCGAGGACGGCGCCGCGCTGCACGACGCGGCCGCCGAGGGCGGCGCCGATCTCTACTACGAGGCGTCCGTGGCGGGGGCGATCCCGCTGCTGCGCCCGTTGCGCGAGTCGCTGCACGGTGACCGGGTCACCCGGGTCACCGGCATCGTGAACGGCACCACCAACTTCATCCTCTCGTCGATGGACGCCACCGGCGCCGGCTTCAACGAGGCCCTCGACGAGGCCACCGAGCTGGGGTACGCCGAGGCCGACCCGACCGCCGACGTGGAGGGTTTCGACGCCGCCGCCAAGGCCGCCATCCTCGCCTCACTCGCCTTCCACACCCGGGTCACCGCCGCCGACGTGTTCCGTGAGGGCATGACCGGCGTGACCGCCGGCGACGTGGCCAGCGCCAAGGAGATGGGCTGCACGATCAAGCTGCTGTGCATCGCCGCGCGCGGCCCGGACTCGACCGGCAAGGAGTCGGTCAGCGTCCGCGTCCACCCGGCGATGATCCCGCGCTCGCATCCGCTCGCCGGG
>DASWMR010000347.1:0-6470 GCA_036399635.1 Actinoplanes sp.
CGGAGTCCGACCCCAGGGCCACCATCGTCTCGGCCAGCTCGCGCGCCGACCCGGCGTCCTTCATGAAAGCACCGCTGCCGACCTTGACGTCAAGGACCAGCGCGCCGGTGCCTTCGGCGATCTTCTTGCTCATGTTCGAGCTGGCGATCAGCGGCACCGACTCGACCGTGCCGGTCACATCGCGCAGGGCGTAGAGCTTCTTGTCGGCCGGGGCCAGGCAGTCGCCGGCGGCGCACACGACCGCGCCCTCGTCGTCCAGCTGGCGCAGCACCTCGTCGTTGCTCAGTCGTGCTCGCCAGCCGGGGATCGCCTCGAGCTTGTCCAGGGTGCCGCCGGTGTGCCCCAGCCCGCGCCCGGACAGCTGCGGGACGGCCGCGCCGCAGGCCGCGACGAGCGGCGACAGCGGCAGCGTGATCTTGTCGCCGACGCCGCCGGTGGAGTGCTTGTCGGCGGTTGGCCGGGTGACCGCGGAGAGGTCCAGCCGCTCGCCGCTGGCGATCATCGCGGCGGTCCAGCGGGCGATCTCGGCGGGCGTCATGCCGCGCAGCAGGATCGCCATGGCGAGCGCCGACATCTGCTCGTCGGCGACCACACCCCGGGTGTACGCGTCGACGACCCAGTCGATCTGGCCGTCGCTCAGCGGGTGGCCGTCCCGTTTGGCCCGGATGATGTCCACCGCGGCGAACTCGCTCACTGGTCCGCCTTCCAGCGCTCCGGGATGCCCTCGGGTGGCTCGGTCTCGCCGGCCCAGGACAGGCCGCCGGCGGCGTCCACCACGACGATCCGCGGCGTGCGGACCAGCCCCCAGGCCACCGCCTGCGCGGTGGTGGGGAAGTTCGGGCCCTCCTCGAGGACGCCCTTCTGCTCGCCGCTGCCGCCGGACCGCTCCCAGTACGCCGTCCACACCGTCTCGCCGCCGGCCATGTCCGGATGCACGAAGACGGTGCCCCGCCCGCGCCACTTGGCCAGGTGGGTCGGCACGTCGTGCCCGGCCGCCGACCCGGTGACCTTGTCGAGGTCGTCCGGCCCGAACGCGTGCGGCAGCAGCTCGGTCAGCCGCAGCGGCCGGGGCACCGCCTCGACCAGGCACTCCGGCCCGCCGTGCTCGAAGAGCAGCTGCCGGCATCGCCCGCAGGGCATCAGCGGGTCGCCGTTGGCGTCCACGCAGGAGACCGCCACCAGCCGCCCGCCGCCGGTCGCGTGCAGCGAGCTGACCAGCCCGCACTCGGCGCACAGCCCGACGCCGTAGGACGCGTTCTCCACGTTGCAGCCGACGACCACCCGCCCGTCGTCCACCAGCGCCGCCACGCCGACCGGGAAGTCGGAGTACGGCGCGTACGCGTGCCGCATGGCCCCGATGGCGGCCGTGCGCAGCCCAGCCCAGTCGATCTCCATGCCGCCGATTGTGCCACCCGGCCGTGCCGGCACCGCTAACTCTTGACGTAGGGCATGCCGTCGGCCGCCGGTGCGCGGACCCGGCCGACCAGTCCGGCCACCGCGACGATCGTGGCGAGGTACGGCAGCATGTTGAGGAACTGGTTGGGCACCGGGCTGCCGGCGACGCTCAGGTAGAACGCGAGCTTCTGGGCGAAGCCGAAGAACAGCGCCGCGCCGAGCGCCCCGAACGGGGTCCACCGGCCGAAGATGAGCGCAGCCAACGCGATGAAGCCGGCGCCGGCGGTCATGTTCTTGTTGAAGGCGCCGGTCGAGACGAGCGTGAAGTACGCACCGCCTGCACCGGCGATCAGTCCGCCGAGCAGGACGTTTGCGTAGCGCAGGCCGCGAACCCGCACGCCGACCGTGTCGGCCGCGGTGGGGTGCTCGCCGACCGCCCGGGTGCGCAGGCCCCAGCGGGTCCACTTCAGCGCGAAGTGGATGACCACGACCAGGATCAGCGCGATCCAGACCAGCACGTTGGTGTGGAAGAGCACCGGGCCGAGCACCGGGATGTCGGCCAGCCCGGGCACCTCCCAGCGCGGCAGTTGGGGCGGCTGGTTGTACTCCAGCGCGTTCGGCTGCATTAGGCGCTCGTAGAGGAAGCCGGTGATGCCGAGCGCGAACAGGTTGAGCACGATGCCCACCACGACCTGGTCGACCAGGAAGCGGATGGCCAGCACGGCCAGCATCGCGGCGATGATGACGCCGCCGATCATCGCGCTGACCAGGCCGGCCCAGACGCTGGTGGCCAGCGTGCCGACCAGCGCGGCGCCGAACGCACCCATCAGGAACTGGCCCTCGATCGCCACGTTGACCACGCCGGAGCGCTCGCCCAGCACCCCGGCCAGGGCGCCCAGGATCAGCGGCAGGGCGTACTCCAGGCTGCCGCTCGCGGTGTCCACCAGCGGCAGGAACTTGCCGGCCACCTGCCAGCACAAGAACGACAGGACAAAGGCGGCGATGCCGAGGCTGAGCAGGGCGGTCTGCCAACTCTTGGCGACACCGGCGAGCATCACCCCGCCCAGTACGACCGCGACGACGCCGAACAGGATGGTGCCGAACTGCCCGTTGATCGTCAGGGCGGCACCGGTCGCGTCGGTGCTGAGCGTGAAGCGCGCCTCCTTCGACTCGGCCAGTGCCCCGAACACCGCGGCCGCCAGCAGGCCGATGATCGTGACGCCGGCACCGAGGCGGCGCTCCCGGGTCCAGAACGGATCGGGGACACCGACGGTGGTCGGTTCTTCTTCTACCGCCGCCGTGGACACGTGCGTCACCAGCCCTTCGCCATCGAGGCGCCGAGCCGTGCGGCACGGGCGGCGCGGAGCTGGAAGATCGCCTTCACCAGGGCGGGCGCGGCGATGAAAATGACGATCAGCGCCTGCAGGACGGTGACCAGCTCGAGCGAGATGCCCACGTCGACCTGCATGAGGTTGCCGCCGGCTCGCAACGCGCCGTAGAGGATCGCGGCGAACAGCGTGCCCCACGGCTTGTTCCGGCCGAGCAGCGCGACCAGCAGGCCGTCGAAGCCGATGTTGCCGGCCACCTGGGCGGTGAGCTTGTCGGCGGTGCCGAGCACCTGGGTGGCGCCACCGAGCCCGGCCAGCGCGCCGGCCACCACCATCAACAGCGTGTACGTCCGCGCGACGCTCATCCCGGCGGTCTTGGCGGCCGGCGGGTTGACCCCGACCGCGCGCAGCTCGAAACCGAACGCGGACCGGTCGAGCAGCCAAGCGACCCCGGCCGTGGCCAGCACGGCGAGCACGATACCGAGATGCACGCGCAGCGGGGCGGGCATCGCCGGCAACTCCGCCGAGTGCGCGATGGTCTTGCTGATCGCGTCGCTGCGCTCCGGGTCGCGCACGCCGCTCTGCAGGATCAGCCAGCCCAGGAAGAGGGTGGCCGTGTAGTTGAGCATGATCGTGGTGATCACCTCGTGGGCGCCGGTGCGGGCCTTGAGCAGGCCGGGCACGAAGCCCCAGAGGGCTCCGCCGAGCGCGCCGGCGAGCAGTGCGACGACCAGGTGGATGCCGATCGGCAGCCCGACCGCGAAGCCGGCCACCCCGGCCATCACGCACCCGATCACCGCCTGACCCTGCCCGCCGATGTTGAACAGGCCGCCGCGGAAGGCGATCGCCACCGAGAGGCCGGTGAAGACCAGCGGCGCGGCGTAGGTCAGCGTTTCGGAGACCGGGTTGAACGCGGCCTGCCAGGTGCCGGTGCCGTCGAACCAGGCCCGGAACGAGGCGGGGTCGAAGATCGCGCCCTTGAACAGGTCGGCGTACGCGCGGCCGATCAGGTCGCCGCTCGCGCCGAGCGCGTCGCCCGGACGGGCGGTGAAGTAGGCGAACTTGGCGAGCACGTCAGCGTCCGAGACGACGATCAGGATGGCGCCGATGACCAGCGCCAGGATGATTGACAGGGTGGTCACCGTCACCGTGTTGGCGGACCACATGTTGCGCAGGAACAGGCCGAAGAACGATTCCGGCCGTTGTTCGTCCTTCTCGGCCGGCGCCGTGACGTCGGTCACTTCGATGCCTCCCCGGCGTCGGTGATGCCCGCCATCAACAAGCCGATTTCTTCCCGCGGCAGGTCCGGTGAGACGATCGCCAGGATCCGACCGCGGTACATCACCGCGATCCGGTCGGCCAGGCCGACCACCTCGTCGAGCTCGCTGGAGACGACGAGTACGGCGGTTCCGTTGTCCCGCTCGTGAATGATCCGGCGGTGGATGAACTCGATCGAGCCGACGTCCACGCCGCGGGTGGGTTGGGACGCGATCAGCAGCCGCAACGGGCGGGACATCTCCCGGGCCACCACGACCTTCTGCTGGTTGCCGCCGGAGAGCGTGCCGACCGCGGCACCGGCGGAGGCCGTGCGGATGTCGAACTGGCTCACCCGCTCGGCCGCGGAGTCGGCGATCGCCTTCGGGTTGAGCTGGAACCCGTTGCCGAACGGCGGCCTGTCGTAGAGGTCGAGCACCAGGTTCTCGGCCACCGTGAAATCCTTGACCACGCCGTCCAGGCTGCGGTCCTCGGGCACATAGCCGACCCCCGCGCGCAGCACCTGCTTGGTGCTCCGGCCGGCCAGGTCCTGGCCGTCGAGCTCCACCCGGCCGGTCCGCACCGGGCGCAGGCCCATGATCGCCTCGACCAGCTCGGTCTGCCCGTTGCCCTGCACGCCGGCCACGCCGAGCACCTCGCCGGCCCGCACGCTCAGATCGACACCGTCGACCGCGCGGATCCCCCGGTCGTCGTCGACCACCAGGCCGGTGATCTTGAGGATGTCGGCGCCGGGATCAGCCGGGGTCTTGGTCACCTCGAGACTGACGTCCCGGCCGACCATCAGGGCGGCCAGTTCATCTTCGGAGGTCTCTGGACCCACGGCGGCCACCGTTTGGCCGCGGCGGATCACCGTGATCCGGTCGGCGATCGCCTTGACCTCGCGCAGCTTGTGGGTGATGAAGACGATCGACTTGCCGGTCTCGGCCAGCGACCGCATGACCCGCAGCAGCTCGTCGGTCTCCTGTGGGGTGAGCACCGCGGTCGGCTCGTCGAGGATCAGCAGGTCGACGTCGCGGATGAGGGCCTTGACGATCTCGACCCGCTGCTGCGCGCCGACCGGCAGGTTCTCCACCAGCGCGTCCGGGTCGACCGGCAGGCCGTACTTGCGGGAGGTCTCCAGCACGTCGCGGCGGTTGCGCCGCCGGTCCAGGATGCCGAGCGGGCCGCCGCGCACCTCCTCGGCGCCGAGCGCGAGGTTCTCCGCCACGGTGAAGACCGGAACTAGCATGAAGTGCTGGTGGACCATGCCGATGCCGGCCGCGATCGCGTCCCGCGGACTGCGGAAGACCTTCGCCTCGCCGTTTACCACGATCTCGCCCTCGTCCGGCTGCAGCAGGCCGTAGAGCTGGTTCATCAGGGTGGACTTGCCGGCGCCGTTCTCGCCCAGGAGCGCGTGCACCTCACCGGGCTCGACGGTGATGTCGATGTGATCGTTGGCCACCAGGTCGCCGAAACGCTTGGTGATGCCGCGCAACTCGAGTCTCAGCGGAATCTCCTGATCTCGGCGGGATACGGGGAACCGCCGCTCGATCGCGAGATTTCCTCGCGGCCGAGCGGCGGCCAGATGCTACCTACCCGGCGGTCACTTGGGCGCGCTCACCGACTCGACCTTCACGGTGCCCGCGATGATGTCTTCCTTCAGCTTGTCCACCTCGGCCTTGAGCCCGGCGTCGACCTTGCTCTCGAAGTCGTGGTACGGCGCCAGCGAGACGCCGTTGTTCTCCAGGGTGCCCAGGTAGCCCGGGGTCGCGGTGAGCGGCTGGTTGCTGGCGCCGCCGACGACGGCCTTCTGCACCGCGTCGGTGATGTTCTTGACCACGGTGGTCAGGAAGACGTCGCAGTCCTGCGCCGCGCTCTGGCAGCCGTCCTGGTCGACCCAGACGATCGAGACCTTGCCGGACGAGGCCTTGGCGACCTCGGCCGCACCGAGGCCGGTGCCGCCGGCGACCGGCATGATGACGTCCGCGCCCTGCGCGACGAACGTGTTGGCCAGCGCCTTGCCCAGGGCCGGGCTGTCGAATTTCTCCGCGAAGCTGCCGGCCTGCTTAGCCTTGTCCCAACCGAGTACCTGCACGGTCTTGCCCTTGGCCTTGTTGTACTGGGCCACCCCGTCGGCGAAGCCGTCCATGAAGATGGTGACCGGCGGGATCTTCAGGCCGCCGAACGTCGCCACCTTGCCCGACTTCGAGTAGCCCGCCGCCAGGTAGCCGGCCAGGAACGCGGCCTGCTGGGTGGCGAACTGCATCGGGAAGACGTTGGTGGCGTCGGGGATGACACTGTCCACGATGCCGAACTGCTGGGTGGGGTTCTCCTTCGCGACCTTGCCGGTGGCGGTGCCCATCAGACCGCCGACCGCGAGGATGAAGTTGCACTTCTGGGTCACGAACGCCCGCAGGTTGGGCTCGTAGTCAGCCTCGGCGTTCGACGCCACGTACTTCGGCTCGATGCTGCTGACCTTGGACTTGGCGGCCT
>DASWMR010000348.1:0-5337 GCA_036399635.1 Actinoplanes sp.
GGGTGAACGTCGGTGCGGCCTTCGACGCCGGACTGGCCATCGTGGTGCTGGCCGTCGTCCTCGACCGGGTCACCACGCGGGCGGCCCGCGGCGGCCCGCGCCGGTGGAGCCGGCGGCACTGGGCCGGGGCGGTCGCCGCGATGGTGGCCGTCGCGGTGGTCGCCCGGCTTCCGGTCGACGCGGCCGGGCTGCCGCACTTCTCGTTCGTGGGGCCGGTCAACGACGGCACCGGCTGGGTCGAGCTGCACTGGTACGACGCCACGGAGTGGCTCAAGAACGCGGTCAGCGGCTGGCTCCTCGATCCGCTGCAGACCGTGCTGGGCACCACGCCATGGTGGCTCTTCGTGGTCATGGTCCTCGTTTTCGGCACGCTGGCCAGTGGCTGGCGGGCGGCCGCGGTGGCTGCCCTCGCCGCCGTCGGCCTGGCCGGCCTGGGCCTCTGGCAGGACTCGATGGCGACGCTCGCGACCGTGCTCGTCGCGATCGCGCTCACCATGATCATCGGAGTCGCGGTGGGCGTCGTCTGCGCCCGGCACGACCGACTGGCCGGCGCGCTGCGGCCGGTCCTCGACGCAGCCCAGACCATGCCGTCCTTCGTCTACCTCCTGCCGGCGGTCGCGCTCTTCGGGGCCAGCCGGTTCACCGCGATCGTCGCCGCGGTCATCTACGCCGTTCCGCCGGTGGTCCGGCTGGTCGAGCGTGGCCTGCGTGACGTCCCGCCGACCGTGGTCGAGGCGGCCCTGTCGGCCGGGTCGACCCCGCGCCAGCTGCTCTGGAAGGTGCAGCTGCCGATGGCCCGCGGCGGCCTGTTGCTCGCCGCCAACCAGGGCATCGTCATGGTTCTCGCGATGGTCGTGGTGGGCGGTCTGGTCGGCGCGGGCGCGCTCGGCTACGACGTGGTCGCCGGCTTCTCCCAGCGCGAGGACTTCGGCCGCGGGCTTGCCGCCGGCTTCGCGATCGTCCTGCTCGGCATCCTTCTCGACCGTCTCACCCAGGGTTTCCACCATGTGAAGGGACCTCGATCATGAGAACACGGAAGGCCGCCACGGCGGCCCTGATTTTGAGTTTGAGCCTGAGCCTGGCCGCGTGCGGCGGCGCCAAATCCGGCGACGGTGAGCCCGCGCCGAGCGCCGGCGCGAAGGGCACCGTGCAGATCGCGGTCAACCCCTGGGTCGGCTACGAAGCGGACGCCGCGGTCATCGGTTACCTCCTGAAGAACAAGCTCGGTTACCCCGTGGCCGAGAAGCAGCTCAAGGAGGAGATCTCCTGGCAGGGCTTCGAGACCGGCGAGGTGGACGTGATCCTGGAGAACTGGGGGCACGACGACCTGAAGAAGAAATACATCGAGCAGAAGAAGGTCGCCGTATTGGCCGGCCCGACCGGCAACAAGGGCGGCATCGGGTGGTACGTGCCGCAGTGGATGGCCGACCAGTACCCGGACATCACCGATTACCGGAACCTCAACAAGTACGCCGGCCTCTTCAAGACCTCGGAGTCGAAGGGCAAGGGTCAGTTCCTGGCCGGTGACCCGTCCTTCGTCACCAACGACGCGGCCCTGGTCAGCAACCTCAAGCTGAACTACACCGTGGTCTACTCCGGGAGCGAGGCGGCGATCGTCAAGGCCGCCCGACAGGCGACCGCGCAGAAGAAGCCGCTGCTCTTCTACTTCTACGAGCCGCAGTGGCTGTTCGCCAAGGAGAAGTACGCCCGGGTGGCGCTGCCGCCGTACACCGCGGGGTGCGACGCCAAGCCGAAGCTGATCGCGTGCGACTACCCCCAGTACGACCTCGACAAGATCGTCAGCAAGAAGTTCGCCGACGCGAACAGCACCGCCTACCAGCTGATCAAGAATTTCCGGTGGACCAACGAGGACCAGAGCCTGGTCGCGGACTACCTCACCAACCAGAGCATGAAACCCGACCAGGCCGCCGAGAAGTGGGTGAACGAGCACGAGGCCACCTGGAAGCCGTGGATCCCGGCCGGGAGTTGACCGATGGACCGACCCAAGGTGGTGATCATCGGCGCCGGGATCGTGGGGTGCTCCCTCGCCGATGAGCTGACCGTGCGCGGCTGGACCGATGTCACCGTGCTGGAGCAGGGCCCGCTCTTCGTCACCGGTGGGTCCAGCTCGCACGCACCGGGCCTGGTCTTCCAGACCAACCCGTCGCGGACGATGGCGCGGCTCGCCCAACACACCGTGCGCAAGCTGGTCGAGCTGGACTGTTTCCGCCAGGTGGGCAGCCTGGAGGTGGCCACCACGCCGGCGCGGCTGGCCGAACTGCACCGCCGCTTCGGCTTCGGCCAGTCGTGGGGGATCGACTCGGCCGTGCTCGACCCGGCGGAGTGCGCCGAGCTCTTCCCCCTGCTGGACAAGGACCGGATCGCCGGCGGGCTGCACGTGCCGAGCGACGGGCTGGCCCTGGCCGTGCGGGCGGGCGAGGTGCAGGCGGCGCGGGCCGAGCGGCGCGGTGCCCGCTTCCTCGGCGGCCAGCGGGTCGTCGAGATCCGCCAGGCGGGGAACGCGATCACCGGGGTCAGAACCGAAACCGACACCTATCCGGCCGACATCGTCGTCAGCTGCGCCGGTTTCTGGGGGCCGGCGATCGCCCGGCTGGCCGGGGTGCCGATCCCGCTGCTGCCGATGGCCCACCAATATGCCCGCAGCACGCCGGTCGGGACCACCGACGGGCTGCCGATCCTGCGCCATCAGGATCGCGCCCTCTATTTCCGGGCGCACGGCGACGCGCTCGGCATCGGTTCCTACCTGCACGAACCGATGCCGGTGGAGCTTGGTGACCTGCCTGGCGGTGAGCACCCGTCGATGATGGCGTTCACCCCCGACACTTTTTCGGCCTCGTGGCGGGCCGCCGCCGACCTTTTGCCGGTGTTGCAGGATGCCGAACCAACGGGCGGCTTCAACGGCGTCTTCTCGTTCACCGCGGACGGCTTCCCCCTGCTCGGCGAGTCCCGGGAGCTGCGCGGCTTCTGGGTGGCCGAGGCGGTGTGGGTCACCCACTCGGTCGGCGCCGCGCGGGCGGTGGCCGAGTGGATGGTCACCAGCCGGCCCGGCATCGACCTGCACGAGGCCGACCTCAACCGCTTCGATCCGGCGCAACTCGCCCCCGCGTACGTCCGCGAGCGCGCCATCCGCAGCTTCGTCGAGGTCTACGACATCATCCATCCGCTCGATCCACCCTCGGTGCGCAACCTGCGGCTCAGCGCCTTCCACGAAAAGCAGACCGAGCTGGGTGCGGTGTTCGGCGAGGCGGGCGGCTGGGAGCGCCCCCTCTGGTACGCCACCAACGAGCCCCCGTACGCACCGAGGCCGCGCGACGAGTGGTCGGCCCGGCACTGGTCGCCGATCGCCGAGACCGAGGCCCGGATCACCCGGGAACGGGTGGCCCTGTACGACATGACCCCGCTGACCCGGCTCGAAGTGTCCGGCCGGGTCTCCTTCCTGCAGTCGCTGACCAGCACCGACGTCGACCGCCCGGTGGGCACGGTGAGCTACACGCTGCTGCTCGACGCGGCCGGCGGCATCCGCAGCGACGTCACCGTGGCGCGGCTGGCCGAGGACCGTTTCCAGGTCGGCGTGAACGGTCCGCTCGACCTCGACTGGCTGCTGCGGCACGCACCGGCCGGCGTCTCGGTGCGGGACGTCACCGGCGGCACCTGCGGGATCGGCCTGTGGGGACCGCGGGCCCGTGACCTGGTCGCGCCGCTCACCGACATCGACGTGTCGCCGGCCGCGTTCCGCTACTTCCAGGCGCGGCAGGGCTTTCTGGGCACCGCGCCGGTGACCATGCTCCGGCTGTCCTACGTGGGCGAGCTGGGCTGGGAGATCTACACGAGCGCCGAGTACGGGCTGCGGCTGTGGGACACCCTCTGGCGGGCCGGCCGCGAGCACGGGTTGATCGCTGCCGGGCGGGCCGCGTTCACCAGCCTGCGCCTGGAGAAGGGCTACCGGGCCTGGGGCGTCGACATGACCACCGAGGACGACCCCTGGCAGGCCGGTCTGGGCTTCGCGGCGCCTGCCGGGGCGGGCGAGGTGGTGCGTATTGGTGAGCAGAGCAAGGCGGCGCGGGGCGGGGTGTCGGCGCCGGGGCGGCTGCTCACCTGTCTGGTGTTGGCAGACGAGGGCGCGGTGCCGATGGGCCGCGAGCCGGTCTATGCCGGGGGCGTCCCGGTCGGCTTCGTGACCAGCGCCGCCTTCGGGCATACCGTGGGCGTCCCGATCGCGTACGCCTGGCTGCCGGCGTCGCTCGCCGTGCCCGGCACCGAGGTGACGGTGGGCTACTTCGACCGCCGACTGCGGGCCACGGTCGCGGTCGAACCGCTTGTCGACCCGAAGCACGAACGGTTGCGGGGATGACCCGGCGAACGCAGGAGAGGTGGGACAGATGACGGCGTACGACGTGATCGTGGTCGGGCTCGGTGGCATGGGCAGTGCCGCGGCCTGGCAGTTGGCCGCCCGCGGCGAGCGGGTCCTGGGTCTGGAGAAGTACGGGCCGGCGCATTCCCGCGGCTCGAGCCACGGCGGGTCGCGGGTCACCCGGCAGTCGTATTTCGAGAGCACCGAGTATGTCCCGTTGCTGCTGCGTGCGTACGACCTCTTCGACCAGCTCGCGGTGGACTCGGGCCGCGACGTGATCACGCTGACCGGCGGGGTGATGATCGGTCGGCCGGAGAGCCGGACGGTGTCCGGCAGCCGGGCCAGCGCCGAGAAGTGGGGGCTGGAGCACGAGATGCTGGACGCCGCGGAGCTGCGCCGCCGCTTCCCGACGCTGGCACCGGCCCCCCACGAGATCGCCCTCTACGAGGCGAAGGCCGGCCTGGTGCGCCCCGAGGCGACCGTCGCCGGTCAGCTGGAGCTGGCCACGAAGAAGGGCGCCGACCTGCGCTTTGCAGAGCCGATGACGTCCTGGGAGGAGACCGGCGACGGGGTGCGGGTAACCACCGCCAACGGCAGCTACACGGCCGGCCAGCTGATCATCACGCCGGGGGCGTGGGCGCCCGAGCTGCTCGCCGACCTGGGCGTGCCCCTGCGGATCGAACGGCAGGTGCAGTTCTGGTTCGCGCCGCGCGGCGGGGTGACGCCGTTCCTGCCGGACCGGCACCCGATCTACATCTGGGAGGACGCGGTGGGCGAGCAGATCTACGGCTTCCCGGCGATCGACGGGCCGGACGGCGGTGTCAAGATTGCCTTCTTCCGGCGCGGCACGCCGACCACCCCGGACACGCTGGACACCGAGGTGCATGCCGGCGAGATCGCCGAGATGGTCGAGTACAGCGGCCGGCGGCTGCCCGATCTGCCCGGCCGGTTCCTGCGCGGCGAGC
>DASWMR010000349.1:0-8487 GCA_036399635.1 Actinoplanes sp.
ACTCCCCAAGCCACTTTCGGCAGACCGGTCATGGACTAGCCCGCAACGAAACTCGCCAGCCACCGAGGTTCTTACTGGTCAGGTCGTTGATTCCGATTTGTTTTGGGTCTTTGTGGCGTGCGCCGGTTGCGCGGCGCACTACCCGTAAAGCGTCCTAGGATGTTGGATTTGGAGGTGGGATGTCGCTCACGTGGTGGGGAGCCCCGGGCAGCGAGACTCGGGGGCACGGCGGAGTATTGCTGCCGTGCCCACCGCCAGCGAGCCGCCCAGCCGGCACACCGCCGATGCCGCGCAGACCCGGGATGACCTGATGGTTCTGCGGCCCGAGCTGGGGCAACGCTACGACGCCGAGCTTCCGGGTGCCCGCGCCGCCGTGCTGGCCCGCCTGCTCGGCGCCGTCGACCGGGAGCCGCTGCCCGGCCTGACCGCACGAAACGCCGGGACCGCCACCTTCCGGACCGGTGACCACACCCGTCATGACACCGGTGACGGCCCCACCGCCGGAGCGGCCGGAACCGCCTGGGAGTGCCACCTGCCCACGGGAACGCAGAGCCACCCCCACCAAGCCGGATTCACCCTCGGTTACCCGGAGGCGGCCGCGGCGGCCTTCGCCACCGCACAAGCGGGACTCACTGTGGACGTCTGCCACGGTCCAGATTCGAGCCGCCTGGACGACCCGGGGACGCTGGTCCGGCTGATCTGGGGCGATGTCCCCCTCGCCGCGGAGATCGACAACAGCGTGGCCAACCTCGCGCTCGCCCGCGCCAACCGCCCCACGCACGACCTGCCCGCCCAGGACGACCCGGACGCCCTGGCCCTACTGGAGCAACGGGTCACCGACGGCCATCCGCTGCACCCCTGCTGCCGCACCCGCGGCGGGATGACCGTGGCCGACGTGCTCGCCTACGGCCCGGAGCACTCGCCTGTCGTCCGGCTGCGGCGCCTGCGGGTGCCGGCCGGCCGCTGGACCGGCACCGGGGAGCCGGTGCTGCTCGCCCATCCGTGGCAGGCCGGGCGGCTGCGCGAGCGGCATCGGTGGCTGACCGACGACGGCGAGACCGGGCCGGTGCGGCCGCTCATGTCGCTGCGAACGGTGGCGCCGGTCGGCGGAGGCGCGCACATCAAGACCGCGGTCGACGTGCAGATGACCTCGGCGGTACGCACCGTGTCGCCGGCCGCCGTCACCAATGGGCCGCTGTTGTCCGCGCTGTTGCCGAGGCTCACCGCGGGGCTGCCCCTCGACGTGCTCGCCGAGACCACGGCCGGCGCCGTGCTGGTCGGCGGGCAACCGCAGCGCGGGCTGGCCTTCCTGGTCCGGCAAGCGCCGGTGTTGGCACGCGGCGAGACGGCCATTCCGCTCGGGGTGCTGGGGGCGGTCCCGGTGCTTCTGGAGCGCGTGCACGACGCGTACAGCTGGTGGGATCTGCTCTGCCGCAAGCTGTTCGCGCCGCTGCTGGCTCTGCTGGAACGCGGCGTCGCGTTGGAGGCGCACGGGCAGAACACGCTGGTCGTGCTGCGCGACGGCCGGCCGCACCGGGTCCTCTACCGCGACTTCGGCGGGGTGCGGGTCAGCGCCGTCCGGTTGCGGGCCGCCGGGGTGGAGGTGCCGCCGCTGCTCGGTGACGTGCCCAGCGACGATCCGGCCGAGCTGCGCACGAAGGTGGCCGCCGCGGCGCTCGGCAACGCCGCAGCGCACCTGATCGCCGGGTTCACCCGGCGCGGCGACGACCCGGACCGGCTGTGGCGGATCACCGCCGCGGCGATCCGGGCCACCGGCACCGCCGACGCGGCGCACCTGCTGCGCGACCCTCTGCCGATCAAGGCGACCACCGCGATGCGGCTCGCCGCCGACCCGCTCGACGACCTCTGGGCTCCGTCCGACAACCCCCTGGCGGCACACGCATGACGCGCAGTCTCTCCCCGGCCCGGCTCGCGCACACCGAGGCCAGCCTCGCGGTGCACGCACCCACCCTGGTCCGCGGCTTCCTCGACAGCCTGCCCGGCGCCGCGGAGACGGTGGGTCGCCGGCTGCGCGGCGCGCTGATGCGCGAAGGCATCCGCGACATGGGTCCGGGCCGGCAGCACGGTTTCGGGCGGGTCGAGTACGCCACCTCGGGCGCCGCCGACCCGGTGGACCTGCTGGCCGGCATCGACGCGCCCGGGTTCGCCGCCGAGCTGCGCAATGCGGTGATCAATCTGGCGATCGCGATGGCCCGGCCGCCGGCACCGGTCGGTGCCGGCCCGGACTGGCAGGCGATCGGCCTGGAACGGCTCGCCGTGGCCGGGCACAACCTGCACCCGTGCGGGCGGACCCGGATCGGCTGGGACACCTCCGACGTGCTCGCCCACGACCTGGAGACCGAGACCACCCGGCTCGGGTTCGTGGCGGTACGCGACGACCTGCATCTGGGCGACGACGTCTGCGCCGACATCGAGGCCCCGCCCGGTTACCGGGTCCAGCCCGTGCACCCCTGGCAGCGCGACACCGTCCTGCCGGCCCGCTACGGCGACCTGCTCGCCGACCGGGCCCTGATCATCCTGGATCAGGAGGTGCCCGCGGTGCCCACCGCTTCGCTGCGCACGCTGCTGCTGCCCGGCGCCGGGCAGTACGTCAAGGTGTCGCTGGACATCCAGGTCACCTCGACCCGGCGCAGCATCAGCGTGGCCAGCACCCGCAACGCCCCGGCGGTCACCGCGCTGCTGCACCGGCTGGTCGCCGACGACCCGGCCGGCGACCGGCTGCTGCTGATGGCCGAGACCGCGGGCGCGGCCGTCCCGGTCGGCTCCGGCCGCGACATCTCGGCGATCCGGCGCGACGGGCTCGCCGGCCGGCTGCACCCGGGCGAGCGGGTGATCCCCGGCGGGGCGCTGCCGTTGCTGCTCGGTGAGCTGGTCACCGGTGACCCGGGGCAGTGGCTGCGGGAGTACGCCGAGCTGCTGTTGCCGCCGCTGCTGCGGTTCACCGCGCTCGGCGTGGCCCTGGAGGCGCACCTGCAGAACTGCCTGCCCACCTTCGTCGGCGGCCGCCCGTACCGGCTGGCCCTGCGCGACTTCGCCGGGCTGCGGCTGCACCTGCCCCGGCTCGCCGCCGCCGGGCACGAGATGGCGCCGTGGCCGGGTTCGGTGATCGGCACCGACGACCTCGGCGTGCTCCGCGCGAAAATCGGCTACACCGCGTTCCAGGCGCACCTCGGCGAGCTTGTCCGCCACCTTGAGCTCGGCTGCGGCTTGGCCGAGGAGCAGGCCTGGCGGATCGTTCGGGAGGTGGTCGACGAGGCCGCGACCGGCGACGATCACGCCGCGTTCACCGCGCCGCTGGTGCCGCACAAGGCGCTGGTGCGGATGCGGCTGGCCGGCGACGGCGACATCTACCTGCCCGTGCCGAACCCGCTGCATGCGCCCGCCCGCCGTTGACTGGTCCACACTGGCCCGGCCGGTGTGCGCCTATCTCTATGACACCGCGGCGCTGCGGGCGCGGGCGGCGTCGGTCCGGGCCGCGTTGCCTGCATCCAGCACCCTGCTGTACGCGGCGAAGGCCAACGGTCATCCCGAGGTGCTCGGCGCGTTGGCCGCCAGCTGCGACGGTCTGGAGGTGGCGTCCGGCGGCGAGTTGCGCCTCGCGACGGCGGCCGGCGCCCGGCGGATCGTCTTCGGCGGCCCCGGCAAGACCGACGCGGAGCTGGTCGCGGCCCTGGCCGCCGGGGCGCTGATCAACGCGGAGAGCGTGCACGAGCTGCGCCGCCTGGCCGCGCTGGGTGACCGGCCGGAGGTGGTGGTGCGGGTCAACCGGGCCGGCGGCGGCCTGCGGGGCAGCCACACGATGACCGGCACGCCGACCCCGTTCGGGGTGGACGAGGCCCAGCTGGCGGCGGCGCTGACCGTGCCCGGGGTCACCGTTATCGGCTTCCACCTGCACGCGGTCTCCAACAACCTGGACGGCGCGGCGCACGCGGCGTTCGTGGCCGACGCGCTGGACTGGTCGGCCCGCACCGCCGCCGCGGCCGGGATCGCCCTGCGGGTGGTCAACGTGGGCGGCGGGTTCGGCGTCGACTACCGCACCGACGCGGCGATCGACCTGGCCCCGCTGCGGTCGGTGCCGGTCCCGGCCGGCGTGGAGCTGATCTTCGAGCCGGGCCGGTACCTGGCGGCCGACGCCGGGTGGTACGCCGCCGAGGTGCTCGACCTCAAAACCACCCACGGGCGGACGTTCGCGGTGCTGCGCGGCGGCACCCACCACTTCCGGCTGCCCGCCGCCTGGGGGTACAGCCACCCGTTCACCGTGGTACCGGTCGACCGGTGGCCACACCCGTGGCCGCGGCCCGCCGTGCGCGACACCGAGGTGGACGCGGTGGGCGAGCTGTGCACGCCGCGCGACGTGCTGACCCGCGGGCAGTACGTCACGTCGTTGCGCGCCGGCGACGTGCTGGTGTTCGGCCGGGCCGGCGCGTACGGCTGGGACATCTCGCACCACGAGTTCCTGCGGCACGACCCACCGCAGTTCGTCATCCTGCCGTGAGCTGCTCCCACCGCGGGGCGGACGGCAGCCCAGCCAGCGCGGCGATGGACCGCGGCGGGAACGGCCAGCAGTCGCGGCGGACGTCGTGCCGGCGGTTGAGGTGGCGCTCGAGGAACGTCTGGGTACGGCGCAGGCCGTCGACGCCGGTGGCGGTGTCGATCTCGCCGGCCGCAATCGCGTCGGCGTACTCGGCCCTTGGGGACCAACGGCAGTCGATCCGGCGCTAAGCCATGACGTGCCTGGTTATCCGTGTGACGACGGCTCGGGCGCGGTCGCGCGGTCGGTGCGGATGCCAGCCAGGGTGCGCGTTCCTTGATCAGCGCAGCCTCGTACTCGGCCATGAGGGCGAACATGCCGAAGACGAGCTTGCCGTGCGCGGTGGTGGTGTCGACGATGCCGTTGGTCAGCGACTTGACTCCGATCCCGCGGTCTTCCAGGGTGGCGACGATGTCGACCAGGTCCCGCAGGCTACGGCCGAGCCGGTCGATGCGCCAGATGATCAAGGTGTCGCCCGGGCGCAGATCGGCCAGGCACGCCTGCCACTGCGGTCGGTCGGCCTTGGTGCCGGTGGCCACGTCTTTCCTAGATCTTGAGGCAGTCCTCGGCAGCCAGGGCGTCGAGCTGCAGTTGCGGATCTTGGTCAGCGGTCTATCGCAGACGATCGTTTGTGATGGGCTGACGCGCGGGGACATCGGGGCTGAGGGCGCTGCGACTCGGTCGCAGCACCCTGGCCTTACTTTGTCGAGACACATTCGAATGAGACGCCGACCACCGGCGCTTCAGTAGCCGGTCGGCTGCCGTGGAGTGTAGGGAGCGGTGAGCATGAGGTGGTCCTGGCGGCTGAGGGTGACCGTCAGAGCTGCTGCGGCGTCGTCGAGGTGGTGTGGTGCGGTGGCACCCACGATGGGTGCGGCAACGGCCGGGTTGCTCAGGACCCATGCGAGCGCGACCTGTGCCATGGTGACGTCATGGGCGTCCGCGACGGCCTGTACGGCGTCGATGATGGCGTGGTCGGCGTCGTCGAAGAACTGCTTGCCGATCTGATCGTTGGTCGAGCGCGGCGTCTGCTGACCGTAGGGGCGGGCAAGGCGGCCGGAGGCGAGTGGGCACCAGGTGAGGCTTGATACGGCCTGATCGGCGAGTAGCCCGAACATCTCCCGTTCCTCCTCGCGTTGCACGAGGCTGTATTGGTCTGCATCGAAATGAACCCGGTCCAGGAACGCAGTTGAGTAGCATGTTGCATTCTGGCGAACTGCCAGGCAGCCATCGATGAAGCGCCGAGAGAACGCGCCTTGCCTGCGGCGACGACGTCGTGCAATGCCTCCATCGTCTCCTCGACGGGGGTCTTCGGGTCGAAGCGGTGGACCTGGTACACGTCGACGTAGTCGGTGCCAAGTCTGCGCAGCGAGGCGTCGATCTGCTTCGTGATTGCCTGGCGGGACAGGCCGGAGCCGGTCGGCCCATCATGCATCGGTAGGCCGACCTTCGTGGCGATGACTACTTCCTCACGTCGGGTGTAGCGGCGGACAGCGCGGCCGAGGATCTCCTCGGATGTGCCGTGCCCGTAGACGTTTGCGGTGTCCCATAGCGTGATGCCCAGCTCGACCGCTCGCCGGAAGATTGGCTGAGCGGTGTCCTCGTCCAGCGTCCAGGGGTGCCTGTCGGTGGGTTGGGCGAGACCCATGCAGCCGAGCGCGATCCGGCTCACCTGCAGGTCCGACGAGCCCAGACTGGTGTAGTCCATTAATCGTCACGCCCCACCCGGGTACGGGGCGGCGGTACGGGCGGCACGCAGTGCCTGCGCCCACCAGGAAAGCTGTTCCAGGAGCGTCTTGGCGTAGCCGGCTGCCGCGGCGTCTAGCGGGGCGCCCTCCTGCCAGGCGGTGAAGTAGTTGGGGAAGGCCAGTCCGTCGCGGATGGTCACCGCGTGCAGCTCGGTGAGCACGTTCTCCAGGTGAAGCACCGCGTGCCGGCCACCGGCCGCACCGCCGTAGCTGACGAACGCCACTGGTTTGGCGGTCCACTGGGTGAAGTGCCAGTCGATAAGTGCCTTCAGCGACGCCGGGTAGCTGTGGTTGTACTCCGGAGTGACGATGATGAAAGCGTCGGCCTCCGAAAGCTTCCTGGTGAGGTCCTTCATGCCTTCGGGACGGGGGTAGTCGTCGCCAGCGAACTTGGGCGGAGCGGCCGGCAGCGCCAGTGGAATGTCTACCCCGGCCAGATCGACGAGATCGACGTCGAAGCCGCCGTGTGCCTGAATCTGATCCGTTACCCAGGAGGCGACGACCGGCCCGAACCTGCCCTCACGCACGCTACCGACGATGACCACGAGTCTGCTCTTGTCGCTCATGCCGTCGACGATCTGTCGTTTCCGGGCGAGCAGCCAGACCGGGTGCAGGCTGGCCCCCGCAGGGCCACCCTGCACCCCGCCGGCCGGGCGTGGCGGGCCGTAGGCTCGGAGCATGGGTACGCCGCTAGGGGACTTCGTCCGGGCCAAGCGCGACAGCATCCGACCGGAGGACTTGGGCCTTCCGGCACTCCTGCGACGACGTGCGCCCGGGCTAAGACGTTCGGAGTTGGCCTCGCGGGCCGGGGTCAGCGTCGAGTACCTCACCAGAATCGAACAGGGCCGCGACCGTAACCCGTCGCGCTCGGTCGTCAACGCCATAGCCGACGCGCTCAACCTCGACACCGCCGAACGCACCCATCTGGGCTACCTCGCCAAGATCACCGGTGGTGCGTGCGCCGGGCACGTCCGGCCGACGCCGCCCGAGCGCACCGTGCGGCCAGCCGTGCGCCAGATACTCACCCTTCTGGAGCCGGGCATCGCCTTCGTCACCAACCGACTCGGTGACGTGCTTGGCCATACCGACGGCTTCGGCACGGTCATGCGCGACACCGGCCTGCTGGACGCCGAGGAGCCCAACCTCACCAGGTATGTCTTCACCCATCCTGCGGCCAGGACCACCTTCGTTGACTGGGACCAGATCGCCGACGAGCAAGTCTTCAACCTGTGGCTCGGGCCCTCGACCGCAACGTTCGAATGGTTCACGGCCGATTTCGCGACCGTGGCCGGCGCCGAGTTCACGCGGCGGCTGCACCGCCACATCCCTCCTGCCCGAGTCCCGCTGAGGATGACTCACCCGCGCGCGCATCAACTGCGATGGAATCGGGAGGTCCTCGAGCTTCCTGCCTCGGACGCCCAGCAACTGATCCTTCTCCTACCCGCTGATGACGCGACCGCCGCGGCGCTAGATCACCTACATGAGCGCCCACACCGCACCGCCCTCCGCGCTGTCTGACGCCCGCGTGCCCGTTGGAAGCTACGGCTGGGCTTATTCTTGGACGGCATCGGGGTCGCGCAGCGGCCGGCGAACACCACCCAACTCGGGTAGAGCAAAGGTGTATTGGCCGTGCACGTTGATGTGTTTGTGCTGGTAGGCCGAGAGGCCGGCGGCATCGGCGTCTAGCACCGGACATCCCTGAACGCGTAGCGCGTCCAACGCGTGGTCCAGATACAGGGTGATGCATTTAAGGACCAGCCCGAGCGCGCCGAGTTGGTCCTCCATGCCCGCGTGGTACGCCTGGTACAGCTCGCCCCTGCGGCCGTGGAATACGTGCCGCCCAGGTCGAGAACCAGGTACGGGTGGTCGGGCGGTCCGACGATGACGTCGATCCAGTGGTCGTCGACCCGGATGGTGTGCCCCTCGTCGACCACCCGGACCAGGTCGCAGTACCACCAGCCGCGCTGCTGCTCCGGGAAGATCACCGGCTGGTTGATCTGGAAACCGGTGTCGAGCAGCACGAAGCTGCGCTGCTCGCGGTCGACGCCCTCCCAGGGGAAGCCCCGGTCGTAGACGACCGCGTCGCCGTCGCGGAACCCGGTGGCCCGGACCGCGCCGTCGCGGATGACGGTGACCTCGGTGACCATCGCTCAGCGCCGCTGCGGGGCCGGGTGCACCCGGCGCAGC
>DASWMR010000350.1:0-1584 GCA_036399635.1 Actinoplanes sp.
GCGGCCGGTGCCGTGAAGTTGTTGCCGCTCAGATGCGGTGTTCGTAGCGATCGGTGATCTCGTGCGCCGGCGCCCAGCCCTGATAGACGCCGAAGTCATACTCCTCGAGCGCCAGCTGCCGGGCGATCGGGGCACGGCCGCCGGTGTATTCCAGGCGCAGCCAGCCGTCCGCCTCGGCCAGGACGATGAACGGGGCGCCGCGCCACGTGCACGTCGTGCGGATGTAGACGACCTCTTCGTACTCGTCGGCCGTGAGCACCCGGACGTAGCGGCCCGGCCGCACCTCGTCGAAGCCCTCGGCCGGCTGGTCAAGATAGATTCGCACGTTGTCGGCGTCAGGCGAGGCCTCGTACTCGTGGCCCCGCCAGGCAACCACATAACCGTCGCGGATCACTGCTCACCGACCCGGCGCCAGAGCGGAATGTCGTTGTCGAAAATGGCGATTATGCGCTCGGTGCCGTCGGCGTCGATGCGCCACAATTGCGCGCCGTGCGGAAGCCGCACACTGTCCACCTTGAACTCGGCGATCACGTCACGGCCCTCGCCGGGCGCGAAGCCGTTGCCGCGGAACGGCGCTCGCTCGATCACCCAACCGTCCATCGCGCGCAACGCCTGCTCGGTCTGCCCACCGTAGGGAATCCGGTACAGGCTTGGGCGATAGGCCGGCCAGCGCAGCACGTACGCCTCCTTGGCGTCCAGCTGGTGCCCAGCGGTCTGGTTGGCCAGACCGAGTGCGGCGAACAGGTCGGACGGGGTACGCAGGTGCTCGACCTCGGTCGCCCGGTGCACGAACCCGCCGACCCGGTCATAGCCGCGCTCCAGGTAGTAGTCCACCTGATCGGGCGGGAGCGTCTTCTGCATGACCGTGGCGTGCTGGGCATCATCACTGGCCGGCCTCGGCGGCGGTACCGGCGCGGCCGCCTGCGGAAGGGCTGCCTGGCGGCCGGCCGGGTCGGCGCCCAGACCAGCCTCGGCGGCCCAGTTGGCGAGCGCGATGACCTGCGGGCCGGGATATTTCGCGCCGACCGGGGTGCCCGGATTGACGGCGAACGACCAGCTCGGGTCGGGCCAGTTGCGGATCAGCTGGTGGAACCGGACGCCCACCGTGCGGGTCGGCTCGGCATGGTGCTCGACCAGCCGCTCCCTGCTGGTGAAGACGATCAGGAACTGCTCGCCGTCCAGCTCCTCGGTGCGGAACGCGAAGCCGGACTCGCCGGGCGAACTTCCGGGGCGGGAGTCATGCGCGACCGGCACCAGCACGGTCGCCCGCAGCAGGGTGGACAGGAACCCATCGGTGCTACCACCGCCGGCCGCCGCGAACAGTTCACGCTCGACGTCGTTCGCCGGCACAAACTGGCTCTCGCCCGCCGGCCCGGCACCGGACAGCGGAGTAACCGGGCGGGCAGCAGGCATGGCACCCGCGCCGATCCGCGCCGCGCCGGAACCCGGGATGATCGGCGGTGCCGTCCCCGGCCGACCAGGAACGGCCGGGGCCGACGGTCCAGCCGCGGCCCGCTCGGCCGGCGTGTTGAATGCCGGGAACGACGTGATCTGCGCCTGCTCCGACGCGGGCGTGGCCTGACG
>DASWMR010000351.1:0-4472 GCA_036399635.1 Actinoplanes sp.
GTCGTCTACCGCGGCGTGTGCGCAGAGATCCAGGTGGCAATGACCGACGGCACCACGCCGGACGACGTGTTGAAGATCATCGAAATGGGCTTGCGCCGAGTCCTCGCCGTCGACTCGTAGCCCGGAGCTCCGGCCCGGCACCGCCGGGCCGGAGCTGTGGTGCCGGCGTTCAGGAGATGGCGGCCAGCACCGCCGGGTACCACCGTTCGGCGATCTTGGCGGCGCCGGCGTCGTTGGGGTGGACGCCGTCGCTGGTGTCGGTCGCCGTGTTGAAGCCGGTCCACTGGTCGACCACGGTGATCGGCGAGGCCGCGGTGGTCAGCGACGCCGCCCAGGCCGGAATGGCCGCGTTCAGCGCCACGACGCGCTGCGCGCACTCGGCGCAGGTGCTGGGGTTCATCGGGAGGATCTGGGCGACCAGGATGCGCATGGCCGGGTTCGACGCCCGCATCTGACCCACCAGCTTGGTGTACGCGGCCAGGATCGTCGCCGGCGCAACGTTGCTCCAGACGTCGTTCGTCCCGAAGTGCATCAGCACCACGTCCGGGTCGCTCGCGGACAGCCAGCCGACCAGCTGGTTCTGTTCGGCGACCACGGTGACCAGCGCGCCGCCGTGCCCCTCGTTCTCGCCGTCGTAGGTGAATCCGCAGCCCTGCGGCGGCAGCGTGCCGACGAAGTCGACCTGGCTGGCCGGCAGCTTCTGCCAGAGCAGCGCCCGCCAGCAACCCGGCGAGCCGGTGATCGAGTCACCCAGCGCCATGATCTTGACAGGCGAGGCGGCCGCCGCCGAGGTGGGAGCGGTGGTCGGCGCGGTGGTCGGCGCTGTAGTCGGCGCTGTGGTGGTCGGCGTCGTGGTCGGCGGGGTCGTCGCCACGACCGCGCCGGTGCAGGTCACGCCGTTGAGGGTGAACGTGGTGGGTGCCGCGTTCGTGCCGGTGGAGGAGGCGTTGAAGCCGAACGAGGCGGTGCCGCCGGTCGGGAGCGAGCCGTTCCAGGCGGCGTTCTGCACGGTGACCGCGGCGCCGGTCTGGGTGCCCGTGCCGTTCCAGACCTGGCTGATCTGCTCCGCGCCGCCGAAGGCGAACGTCAGCGTCCAGCCGGTGACCGGGTCGCCGACGTTGGTGACGTCGACGGCGGCGCCGAAGCCGCCCTGCCACTGGCTGGAGATCGTGTACTTGACCTGGCAGCCGGCCGCGGCAGAGGCGGGTAGCGCGACGGCCACCACGGCCGCGGCTAGCGTGGCTGTGGTGGCGGCCAGCACGGTCAATCGGTGTCGGTGCATGGGTCCTCCCAGGGGACGGGGCGGGTGAACCGGAAGACGTATCGATGGAGCATGACATGGGAGCGCTCCCAAGAAAAGCTTGACTGAGTGCTCGGTAAAGGTGAGGGTTGATCTCCCGTCTCCCGCCAGCGCGTAAAGAGGTCGTCTTGCCCGGCAAGAAGAGGAAGATCGCGGCCACCGCCGTCGCCGTCGCCGCCGTCGGCGCGGGTTTCCTGGTCGCCACGCGTGCCGACGCGGCCGCCGGCTGTCAGGTGAAGTACACGGTGCCGAACTCCTGGCAGGGCGGCTTCGCTGCCGCCGTGGAGGTCACCAACCTCGGCGACCCGGTCAGCACCTGGTCGCTCACCTTCGCCTTTCCCTCCGGGCAGACCATCACCCAGCTCTGGAACGGCGCGGTCACCCAGTCCGGGGCGAACGTGACAGTGACCAACGCGAGCTGGAACGGCTCGCTCGGCACCGGCGCGTCGGCCAGCTTCGGGTTCAACGCCGACGGCACGTCCGCCACCCCGGCCGCGTTCAGCCTGAACGGTGCGGCCTGCACCGGCGGCACGGTCCCGCCGAGCGACCAGCCCACCGAGGCGCCGACGTCCGCGCCGGGCAGCAGCGCGCCCACCACGGCCCCGCCCAGTTCCACGCCGCCCACCACGGCGCCGCCCACCACGGCACCGTCCGGGCCGGTGACGGTGAACGGCAAGCAGGCGGAGCGGCTCGACCGCGGCCTGGTGAGCGTGCACTCGAGCAGCGGCAACCTGGTCAGCTGGCGGCTGCTCGGCACCGACCCGGCCGGCGTGGCGTTCAACGTCTACCGCGGCACGACCAAGCTCACCGCGAGCCCGATCACCGCCACCACCAACTACCTGGACGCCGGGGCCGCGGCCACCTCGTCGTACACGGTCCGGCCGGTCGTCGACGGCACCGAGCAGGCCGCCGACACCCCGTCGCTGAGCTTCGCGAACGGCTACCTCGACGTGCCGATCCAGAACCCGAGCAGCTCGGCGTACGCGGCCAGCGACGCCAGCACCGGAGACCTGGACGGCGACGGGCAGCTCGACCTGGTCCTCAAGTGGGAGCCGCTGAACTCCAAGGACAACTCGCAGTCCGGTGTCACCGACCCGGTCTACGTCGACGCGTACAAGCTCAACGGCACCCGGCTGTGGCGGATCAACCTGGGCAAGAACATCCGGGCCGGTGCGCACTACACCCAGTTCCAGGTGTTCGACTACGACGGCGACGGCAAGGCCGAGGTGGCCATGAAGACCGCCGACGGCACGGTCGACGGCGCCGGCAAGACGATCGGGTCGGCCACCGCCGACTACCGCAACGCCAGCGGGTACGTGCTGACCGGCCCCGAGTTCCTGACGATGTTCGACGGCCGGACCGGAGCCGCGCTGTCCACGGTGGACTACGACCCGCCGCGCGGCACCGTCTCATCCTGGGGCGACTCGTACGGCAACCGGGTCGACCGGTTCCTCGCCGGCACCGCTTACCTGGACGGCGCCCGGCCCAGCCTGATCATGGCCCGCGGCTACTACACCCGCGCGGTCATCGCCGCCTGGGACTTCCGCAACGGCACGCTGACCAAGCGGTGGACGTTCGACTCCAACGCCAACACGTCCTACGCCGGGCAGGGCAACCACCAGCTGTCGGTGGCCGACGTCGACCAGGACGGTAAGGACGAGATCATCTACGGCGCCGCGGCAATCGACGACAACGGCACCGGCCTGTGGAACACCAAGAACGGCCACGGCGACGCGATGCACGTGGGTGACCTCGACCCGACCCGCCCGGGCCTGGAAGAGTTCAAGGTCGACGAGGACAGCAGCAAGCCGTCGTCCTGGATGGCCGACGCCAAGACCGGCGCGATTATCTGGTCCACCCCGGCGAGCGGTGACAACGGCCGTGGCGTCTCCGGCGACATCTGGGCCGGCAGCCCGGGCGCCGAGTCGTGGTCGTCGCTGGCCGACGGCGTCCGCTCCCCGTCCGGCGCGGTGGTCTCCAGCCACAAGCCGTCGTCCACCAACTTCCTGGTCTGGTGGGACGGCGACGCGACGCGCGAGCTGCTCGACGCCACGCACATCGACAAGTACGGCGCCTCCGCCGACACCCGGCTGCTAACCGCGGCGGACGTGCACTCGAACAACGGCACGAAGGCCACCCCGTCGCTCTCCGGCGACCTGCTCGGCGACTGGCGCGAAGAGGTGATCTGGCCGACCACCGACAACACGAAGCTGCGCATCTACAGCACCCCGATCGCCACCGACCGCCGGGTCGTCACCCTGCTGCACGACATCCAGTACCGCGACGCGATCGCCTGGCAGAACACGGCGTACAACCAGCCGCCGCACCCGAGTTTCGCGATCAGGTAAGCGAACCGATCAGGTAAGCGCTAGCTCAGCAACGCTGCGCGGCCCAGGTTCCGGATGGAGGCATCCAGGACCTGGGCCGTGTGGGCGAGCGCGATCTCGCCGCCGGAGCGGCGGACCGCGGCGGCCACCTGCATGAGGCAGCCGGGGTTCGCGGTGACCAGCAGCTCGGCGCCGGTGGCCAGCACGTCGCGGGCCTTGCGGTCGCCGAGCTCGGCGGCCGGCTCCGGGTGCAGCACGTTCCAGACGCCGGCCGAGCCGCAGCAGATCTCCGGATCCGCGATCTCGGCGAGCTGCAGGCCGGGGATGCCGCGCAGCAGGGCGCGCGGCTGAGCGCGTACGCCCTGCGCGTGCGCCAGATGGCAGGCGTCGTGATAGGCCACGGTGATCTCGATGGGGTGCCGTTCGGCGGCCGGGCCGAGCTCGTCGAGCAACTCGGACAGGTCGCGCACCTTCGCGGTGAAGGCGGCGGCCCGCTGGGCGTACGCCGGGTCGTCGGCCAGCAGCACGTCGTATTCCTTCAGCGATGAGCCGCAGCCGGCCGCGTTCACCACGAACCGGTCCATTCCGGTGTGCTCGAACGTGTCGATCAGCTTGCGGGCAAAGCGCTGCGCCTCCGCCTTGCGTCCGTTGTGCACGCTCAGCGCGCCGCAGCAGCCCTGCCCGGACGGGAGCAGAACATCGCAGCCTTCCGCGGCCAGGATGCGTACGGTGGCGGAATTGACCTCGGGGAAGAACGCACCCTGCACGCACCCGGTGAGCATGCCCACGACGGCCCGGCGTTTTCCGCGTGCCGCCACGCGGCGCGGCGGGGGCGGCACCGTGCG
>DASWMR010000352.1:0-6233 GCA_036399635.1 Actinoplanes sp.
GGACCGTCCGCTGTGCACCACTACCTAAGGAGAACCACGTGCGCACACTGATCGCGAACTTCGCCCGGCTGCGGAGTGAGGCCGCGGATGCCGGCATGAGCACCGCCGAGTACGCGGTCGGCACGCTTGCCGCTGTCGCGTTCGCCGGCATCCTGCTCAAGGTTGTCACCAGCGGCAACGTGCAGGCCGCGCTCACCGCGGTCATCGACCGGGCTCTGAAGTGACCGGGCGCCGGTGGCCCGGCCGCGACCGGGGATCGTTCACTGCCGAGCTGGCGGCCGGGCTGCCGGCGCTCATGTTGCTGTTGTTCGCGGCGCTCACCGCGGTCTCGGCGGTCACGGCCAAGGCGCAGTGCGTGGACGCGGCACGCGAGGCGGCGCTTGCGGTCGCTCGCGGCGAGACTGCCCCGGCGGGCGTCACTGTGGAGCTGGGGGACGACAGGGTCACCGCCCGAGCGAGCGAACCGGTGCGCCTGCTCGGGGCGCACCTCCCCTCGATCACGGTCAGCGCAACGGCGGTGGCTGCCCGAGAGCCGTCCGCGCTGGAGAGTGTCGGGTGAACGACGAGTCGGAGTTTGGTGGACGGGACCGCGGCGCTGCCTCGATCCTCCTGCTCGCCATCGGGCTGATCGTGGTCGCGGCCGGCGTGGCGGGCGCGGCGGTCGGTGCCGCCCGGGTCGGGCAGCACCGGGCGCGGACCGCCGCCGACCTGGGTGCGCTCGCCGGGGCGGGGCTGGCGGTCTACGGCGAGCAGGTTGCCTGCGGGCGGGCGGCTCACTTCGTCGCGGCCAACGGCGGGCGGCTGGTCGGCTGCACGGTGCGCGGCCTCGAGATCGTGGTCCGGGTGGAGGTCGAGGTCGGTGCCGGGTTACTCGGGCGATCGGGGCTGGTCAGGCAGGCGGGTGCGGCTGCACGGGCAGGACCGGTGTACGTCGTGGACGAGCCAGCTCGTTCAGCACCACGTCGAGGACAGTGACTGCGGCGTCCTTGTGCAGGGGCTGGTTGCCGTTGCCGCACTTCGGCGACTGCACACAGGACGGGCAGCCGGCCTCGCAGCCACACGCGGCGATCGCGTCGCGGGTGGCGCGCAGCCAGTCGGCCGCGGTGGCGTACGCGCGTTCGGCGAAGCCGGCCCCGCCCGGATGACCGTCGTAGACGAAGACCGTCGGCGCCTCGGTGTCCGCGTGGTTCGCCGTCGAGAGTCCGCCGATGTCCCACCGGTCGCAGGTTGCCATCAACGGGAGGAGGCCGATCGCGGCGTGTTCGGCGGCGTGCAGTGCGCCCGGGAAGTCCGGCGGTTCGACTCCGGCCGCGGCCAGCGCGGGCGGCGACACGGTGAACCAGACAGCGACCGTGCGCAGATCGCGCACCGGCAGGTCGAGCGGGCGGGAGTCGATCACCTCGCCGGAGCCGATCCGGCGGCGTTGGTAGGACACCACCTGGCTGGTCACCTCCACCTCGCCGAGGAAGAGGCCGACCGGGCCGGCGTCGGAGTATGAGCGAACGCCCAGCACCGCCAGGTCGACCACCTCGCGGGCGTGCGTGGTCCACTCCGGTTCGTCCTGGTGCACCAGGGCTATCGCATCGTCCAGTTCCAGCTCGTCGACCACGAAGGAGACGCCCTGATGCAGGTAGACCGCCCCGGTGTGCACCATCGTGTGCGACGAGCCGGCGTCGACGGTGCCGAGCAGGCGGCCGGTCGACTCCTCGACGACCGACACCGGGGCGCCGCCGGCCCCGCGCAGGTCGACCTCGGGCCGCCCGGGATGCGTCCAGTACCAGCCGGATGGGCGGCGGCGCAGCGCACCCGAGGCGGTCAGGCCCGCCACCGCCTGCCGGGCCGCTTCCCCGCCGAACAGCTCCAGGTCGGCCTCGGTGATCGGGGCCTCCGCCGCCGCACAGCACAGTTGCGGGCCGAGCACGTACGGGTTGGTCGGGTCGAACACCGTCGCCTCGACCGGCCGGCCGAACAACGCCTCCGGGTGGTGCACCAGGTAGGTGTCGAGCGGGTCGTCCCGGGCGATGAGCACGGCGAGCGCCTCGCCGCCGGCCCGGCCGGCCCGGCCCGCCTGCTGCCACAGCGACGCCCGGGTGCCGGGGTAACCGCAGATCAGTACGGCGTCGAGGCCGACCAGGTCCACGCCGAGCTCGAGCGCGTTGGTCGAGGCGAGGCCGAGGAGTTCGCCGGAGAGCAGCGCCTGCTCGATCCGCCGGCGGTCCTCGCGCAGGTAGCCGGCCCGGTAGGCGGCCACCCGGGAGCCCAGCCCGGGGACCGCCTCGTCGAGCGAGCGGTGGGCGACCGCCGCGACCACCTCGGCACCGCGGCGGGAGCGAACGAAGGCCAGCGTCCGGGTGCCGGCCACCACGGCGTCGGTGAGCAGGTCGGCGGTCTCCCGCAGCGCGGACCGCCGCACCTGCGGCAACTCGACGTCGTCGAAGTCCGCGGCGAGCGCGGCCAGGTCGGCGGCCGGTGGCAGCAGCGGCGGCTCCCACAGCGCGAACGTCACCGCGCCGCGCGGCGACGCGTCCTCGGTCACCGCCGTCACCGGCACCCCGGTCAGCCGGGTCGCCGCGCCGGCCGGGTCACCCGAGGTCGCCGACGCCAGGACGAAGGTCGGCGAGCTGCCGTAGCGGGCCGCCGTCCGCCGCAGCCGCCGCAAGACGTGGGCGACGTGCGAGCCGAACACCCCGCGGTACGTGTGGCACTCGTCGATCACCACGTAGGAGAGCCGGCGCAGGAACGGCGCCCAGCGAACGTGTCCCGGCAGGATGCCGTGGTGCACCATGTCGGGGTTGGTCAGCACGAACCGGGAGTGCTGCCGGATCCACTCCCGCTCCTCGCGCACGGTGTCACCGTCGTACGTGGCCGGGCGGATCCCCTCCAGGCCGAGCCGGGCGACGGAGCGCAACTGATCGGCCGCGAGCGCCTTGGTCGCCGAGAGGTAGAGCGCCGTGGCCCGGGTGTCGCCGAGCAGGCGCGTGAAGACCGGCAGCTGGTAGCAGAGCGACTTGCCCGACGCGGTCCCCGTCGCAACTACCACGTGCGACCCCGTGAAGGCGTGCGCCGCCGCTTCCACCTGGTGCTCCCACGGTGCCGAAATGCCCTGCTCGGCGAGCGCGGTGACCAGCTCCGGCGCGACCCAGGACGGCCAGCTTGCGGCCCGCCCGACCCGGCCCGGAATCCGCTCGACGTGCGTGATCGGCGAGGCGGAGCCGGTGCGGGCCCGGAGCCGGTGCAGCAGCTCGGCCGGGCCGAAGGCGGTCGACGACGTCACGCCGTGCACTGTGACATCGGTATGCCCCGAACCTCAAACGGGTAGCACGGTGGGTGCCATGCGTCGACAGGTTCCGGGCGGATGGTTAGATTCGCTGGGGAGATCGGCTGCTGGAACAGCGTGCCCCGCAGGGAGGAGGAGCGATGGAGCTGTCCCTTGCGACCCGCACCGTTGGCGAGCACACGGTGCTCGAGGTGGGCGGCGAGGTCGACGTGTACACGGCTCCGAGGCTGCGGGAACGCCTCGTGGAGTTGGTCGACTCGGGTGCGCGCAGCGTGGTCGTCGATCTGGCGGGCGTCGAGTTCCTCGACTCCACCGGTCTCGGCGTCCTGGTCGGTGCGATGAAGCGGCTACGGGTGGCGAACGGCAGGTTCGGGCTGGTCTGCTCGAAGGAGTCGCTGCTGAAGATCTTCCGGATCACGGCCCTGGACCAGGTGTTCCCGATCTATCCGACGATCGAGGCGGCTACCCAGGACGGCGCCGGCACCGGTCCGACTTCGTGATGGCGAAGGTTCGGCTCTCCTTCTCACCCGCTCCGGTGCACGTCCGCACGGCCAGGTTGGTCGGCGTGGCGGTGGCTCGGCGCGCCGGGGTGGCCGAGGAGCTGCTGGACGAGGTCCGGCTGGCGATCGGTGAGGCGTGCACCCGCGCGGTTGCATTGCATAATCAGTACGATTTGCCGGACTTGGTAACGGTCGAAATGTCTGATTCGGACTCATACTCGGTCCGCGTGATCGATCATGCGCCGATCGAGGCGAGTGTCGGCCTGGCCAAATTGCCGCCGGATGAGCTCGCCGACGAGTCTCTCACCGACGAGGCGCTGACCACCGGCGTCGGCTTCGCGCTGCTCGCCGGATTTGTCGATGACCTGCAGGTTCGCCCGGTCGAGGACGGCCCGGGGACAGAAGTCCGGATGGTCTGGCCGGTTCAACGCCGCTGAGTGCGGCCGGGGCGTAAAGCTGAGTGGCAGGCCGTAAAGCTGAGTGTCGGCGAGCCGTAAAGGGATTAATCCGCACCTATACCCCGAGTTGGCGGACGCATGCAGCGGCGAAGATCACCACGACACGGCCCAATCCGGGTGTGACCATCACCACCAAAGGCCTATACAGTACGCGAGTTATCAGCTACTGCTCCTGGTTCCGCGTCCGCGGGACCCGGTTGTCGTCTCCCCATCGATGGGGATGCGCCCGAGTGGTCTCGTCCACCGCTTTGGTGCGTTCGGTGTATGTACAGGAGGACATTGATGTCCGGGACCTCGATATCTCTCGCCGCGGGCGGAGCGTCCCTCAGAGGTGACAACGTCACCTACGTCATCATCGCGTTGGTCTTCGCGCTCATCGCGCTGGGCTTCGCGGCGGTGTTCGTCCAGTCGGTTCTGAAGGCCGGGCGTGGGACCAAGAACATGCAGGAGATCGCCGGTGCCGTCCAGGAGGGCGCGTCGGCCTTCCTGTTCCGCCAGTTCAAGACCCTCGCAATCTTCGTGGTGGTCGCGGTCGTCCTGCTCTTCCTCCTGCCGGTGCACGACACCGACAACGAGGTGTTGGTCAAGATCGGCCGCTCGCTGTTCTTCGTCGTCGGCGCGGTCTTCAGCTCCTTCATCGGCGGCGCCGGCATGGCGCTCGCGACCCGCGCGAACCTGCGGGTGGCCGCGGCGGCCGGCGAGACCGGTGGTCGCGAGACGGCGATGGGCATCGCCTTCCGCACCGGTGGCGTGGTCGGCTTCCTCACCGTCGGCCTCGGCCTGTTCGGGGGCGCGCTCGTGGTGCTGATCTTCCGCAGCGACGCGCCGACGGTTCTGGAGGGCTTCGGCTTCGGCGCCGCCCTGCTGGCCATGTTCATGCGGGTCGGCGGCGGCATCTTCACCAAGGCCGCCGACGTCGGCGCCGACCTGGTTGGCAAGGTGGAGCAGGGCATCCCCGAGGACGACGCGCGGAACCCCGCGACCATCGCGGACAACGTGGGCGACAACGTCGGCGACTGCGCCGGCATGGCCGCCGATCTCTTCGAGTCGTACGCGGTCACGCTGGTCGCGGCCCTGATCCTGGGCCAGGCGGCGTTCGGTCAGGACGGCCTGATCTTCCCGCTGATCATCTCCACGGTCGGCGTCGTGATCGCGATTCTCGGTGTCTTCATCACCCGGCTGCGGCCGAGCGACAAGAACGGCCTCACCGCGATCAACCGGGCGTTCTACATCTCGGCTGTGATCTCCGCGGTCGTGGTGGCCATCGCCAGCTTCCTGTACCTGCCGGACAGCTTCGCGAAGTTCACCGACGTCGCCACGATCGACCCCGGCGTGGTCTCCAGCGGCCGCAACCCGCAGCTCGTCGCGATCGGCGCGGTCGTCATCGGCATCGTGCTCGCCGCCGCCATCCAGGCGCTGACCGGCTACTTCACCGAGACCGAGAAGCGCCCGGTGCAGGACATCGGCAAGTCGTCGCAGACCGGCGCGGCCACCGTCGTGCTGGCCGGCATCAGCGTCGGCCTCGAGTCGGCGGTCTACTCCGCGCTGCTGATCGGCGCCGGCGTCTTCGGCGCCTACCTGCTCGGCGGCACATCGATCACGCTGTCCCTGTTCGCCGTGGCGCTGGCCGGAACCGGCCTGCTCACCACGGTCGGCGTCATCGTCGCGATGGACACCTTCGGTCCGATCTCGGACAACGCGCAGGGCATCGCCGAGATGTCCGGCGACATCGACGAGCGCGGCGCGCGAATCCTGACCGAGCTCGACGCGGTAGGCAACACCACCAAGGCGATCACCAAGGGCATCGCGATCGCGACCGCCGTACTCGCCGCGACCGCGCTCTTCGGGTCTTACACGAACACGCTGCAGTCGTCGCTGGCGGACGCGGGCATCCCGGCCGACCAGATCGGCGCACGCATCCTCGGCCTGCTGAACATCTCCGACCCGCGCAACCTGGTCGGCCTGCTCATCGGCGCCGCGGTCGTGTTCCTCTTCTCC